>CALCZO010000213.1 GCA_937903315.1 uncultured Alphaproteobacteria bacterium | reverse complement strand
TCATGAAGAACGCCTCCAAGGTCATCATCGTGCCGGGCTACGGCATGGCGGTGGCACAGGCCCAGCACGCCTTGCGCGAGATGGCGGATCTGCTGAAAAAGGAAGGCGTCGAGGTCAAGTATGCGATCCATCCGGTCGCGGGCCGCATGCCGGGGCATATGAACGTGCTGCTGGCCGAAGCAAACGTGCCCTACGACGAGGTGTTCGAGCTTGAGGACATCAACTCGGAATTCGCCCAGGCCGATGTCGCCTTCGTGATCGGCGCCAACGACGTCACCAACCCCTCGGCCAAGACCGACAAGTCCTCGCCGATCTACGGGATGCCGGTGCTCGATGTCGAGAAGGCGGCGAACGTCCTGTTCGTCAAGCGCGGCATGGGCGGTGTCGGCTATGCCGGCATCGACAACGACCTGTTCTATCGTAACAACACGATGATGCTGCTGGCTGACGCCAAGAAGATGGTCGAGCAGATCGTCAAGGCGTTGGCGCACTGAGCCGATCCGCAGTGCATGGACAGGGGCCGCGCGGGAAACCGGGCGGCCCCTTCGATTTGTGATCGTGGCAGGTCTTGCCCGTCCGGCGCGGTGCGGCCACAGTCGATGGATGATGAAACGCCTTGGCCTCGTCGTGCTCGCCGTCCTTGCCCTCGCCTATCTCGGCGCGGCGGCATACATGGGCATCAACCAGCGCTCCTTTCTGTTCCGCGTGGATGCCACGCCCGCGCCGGCAGCGGCGAGCGGCCTGCCGCAGGCTGAGGACGTGGTGCTTACCGAGCCCAGCGGCGAGACGCTGGCCGGTTGGCTGGTCCGGCCACAACGGGCGGATGCGCCGGTCATCATCTATTTCCACGGCAACGCCGGCACCTTGATGCGGCGCGTCGAGCGCTTCCGGCTGCTGACGCAGGGCGGCGCGGGGCTGATCGCGTTTCACTATCGCGGCTATGGCGGCTCGACGGGGACGCCGGGCGAGGGGGCGCTCACCGCCGATGCATGGCGGATCTTTCACGACGCTGTTCAGCGATTTTCCGGCCGCAAACTCGTCCTCTATGGCGAGTCGCTCGGCAGCGGGGTCGCCACCCAACTGGCGACCAAGGTGCAGGCGGAGGCGCTGATCCTCGATTCGCCCTTCCTGTCGATTCTCGATCGCGCCTCGAAGAGCTATCCGTGGCTGCCGGTGTCATGGCTGCTGAACCATCCGTTCCGGTCCGATCTGGCGATGCCGCAGGTGCGCATGCCGCTGCTCGTTCTGCATGGCGCGCGCGACCGCGTGGTGCCCATCAGCGAGGGAGAGCACCTGTTCGCGCTGGCGCGCGAGCCGAAGGTCTTCGTGCGGTTCGATGACGCGGGCCACGTCGCTGCGTTCCGCCATGGCGGAACAGAGCACATCCGCCGCTTTCTCAAGGAACGGGCGGGACTCGATCTCTGATCCGGACGGTTCCCGCCTAGCGGAACAAGCCGCCGCCGCGTGCCACGCTCGAGTCCTTGGGCAACTGCACCGAGGGGTTGAGGCTGAGCGCGCGCTGATAGGCCTCGTTCGCCTCTGCCTTGCGACCGAGCTTGTCGAGGGCCTGGCCGCGGCCGGCCCAGGCATCGGCGTTGCGGTTGTCGATATTCAGCGATGCGGCAAAATCCTCAAGCGCCTGCTCGTGCTTGCCGACGGCAATCAGGCTCTGGCCCCGGCCAAGATAGGGCGCCGAGACGTAAGGATTGCGGTCAAGCGCAGCGTCGAAATCGGAGATCGCCAGCGCGTGCTGGTCCTGAACCTGATGGACCAGCCCGCGACCGTGGTAGGCTTCCGCCATGTCGGGCTTGATCTTGAGCGCGGCCGCGAAATCCTCCATCGCGGGGCCGAGGTTGCCCTGCGCGCGATAGAGATTGCCGCGGGCGAGATAGGCCAGCGCATAACGCGAATCCGACTGGATGGCGCGGTTGAAATCGCCGAACGCAAGATCGTTCTTGCCCATCTGGCGATGGGCCAGCCCGCGATTGACATAGGCTGCGGCAAAGTTGGGGTCGACCCTGACCGCACGCGTGAAATCGGCGACCGCGTCGTTGAAGCGCCCGGCGCGGGCATAGGCGGCACCGCGCGTGTTCAGTGCCTGCGGATCGTTCGGGTTGCGGTTGATCACCTCGGTCAGGGACGAGATGTTGGCCGAACTGGCCTGAGCGGCGTTGGCATCATCGACCTCGGCCACGCCGGCCGGCGTCATCGTGCCGACCGTTTCGCAGGCGCCGAGCGCCAACACTGAAACAAGCGCCCCGATGCGGGCCAAGCCATGAAATGAAGCGCGTCCGACCATTGCTTTCACCGATTCTGGCGGCAGGAGGACCTGCGGCATGCCGCCTGTCCGCGATCATACTACCACAAAAAACGAAAGCGCCCGCAACAACGGACGCTTGCTCAATCACATATTCCGGCCATCAGGTTGATGACAACGGCGCTGCTCTGGACAGTCACCGACACATCAGCTCCGGCAAACTTAAGGCTTGCGAACCTTCGGCTTGGGCGCCGGCAGCAGGCCCTCACGCTGGGCGCGCTTGCGGGCCAGCTTGCGGGCGCGGCGAACAGCCTCGGCCTTTTCACGGGCGCGCTTTTCCGACGGCTTCTCATAATGGCCACGCAGCTTCATCTCACGGAAGATGCCTTCACGCTGCATCTTTTTCTTGAGAGCGCGGAGAGCCTGGTCGACGTTGTTGTCGCGAACGAGTACCTGCACTTGGAGTTCCGTCATTCCTGCGGTTGGGGAAACGGAAGGCTGGTTAAGCCTCCAATCAATCGAAGCGCGTCCTTAGCAAAGGGTTCCCGCGTTGTCCAGCCGCAAAATCACTGCACGCCCCGGCGGTGACGGTCTGTGGATGGCAAAACGGACGGGCTTCAGCTGCGTGTCCGCTCAATGCGGGTCACGTGGCCCATCTTGCGGCCGGGTCGACGCTCGCTCTTGCCATAGACATGCAGGTGCGCGCCCGGCTCGGCCAGCAGGGCCGGCCAGTCCTCGACCTCGTCGCCGATCAGGTTTTCCATCGTCACGACCGCTCCGGTGCGCCGGGTCGAACCCAGCGGCCAGCCAGAAATCGCGCGGATATGCTGCTCGAACTGCGAGGTCTCGGCCCCCTCGATGGTCCAGTGGCCGGAATTGTGGACGCGCGGGGCGATCTCGTTGACCAGCAGCCGCTCGCCGCCGGCCTCGCGGATCAGGAACATCTCGACGGCATAGACGCCGACCGCACCCAGCCCCTCGCCGATCCGCCGGGCCATGTCGATGGCGGCCGCCGCCGTCTCCGGCGCCAGCGCTGCCGGCACGCGCGTCTGCCACAGGATATGATCGCGGTGGATGTTCTCGCAGACATCGTAGGCGGCAAAGCTGCCGTCGAGACCGCGGGCCGCGATCACCGATACTTCGGCGGCAAAGGGCACGAACCCTTCCAGGATCGCCGGAGCGTTGCCGATCGCGTCATAGGCGGCGGCCAGCGCCGTATCGGGACGGAGCACCACCTGTCCCTTGCCGTCGTAGCCGAACCGCCGTGTCTTGAGCACGCTTGGCCGGCCGAGGGCGAGGACGGCAACTTCCAGTTCCTTCAGCGAATCGACGCTCCAGAACGGCGCGGTGCCGATGCCGAGATCGGCCATGAAGGTCTTTTCCGCCAGCCGGTCCTGACTGACCGACAGCATCCGGGTGCCCGGGCGGACCGGCCTGACGCTGTCGAGGAATTCGACTGTTGCGGTCGGGATATTCTCGAACTCATACGTCACGACATCGCAGCGGGCAGCAAAGGCGGCGAGCTTCGTCTCGTCGTCATAGGCGCCGCTCATCGTCTCGGTGGCGACATCAAACCCTGGGCCCTCGCGCTCGGGCTGGTAAATCAGCGTCCGCAGGCCGAGTTCAGCGGCAGCGAGCGAGGTCATCCGGCCAAGCTGGCCACCGCCAAGGATGCCAATGGTGGCACGCGGCGCAAGAACGGTCATCTCAGGCCTCATCCTTGGGGTGTTCGGCCACGGCGGCGGTCTGTGCGGCACGGAAGGCATCGAGCCGATCGGCCAGCGCCGGATCGCCCAGCGCCAGAACGGCAGCGGCGAGCAGTGCGGCGTTGACGGCGCCGGCCCGGCCGATCGCCAGCGTGCCGACCGGAATGCCGGCAGGCATCTGCACAATCGACAGCAGGCTGTCCTGACCGGACAGCGCCTTTGATTCGACCGGCACGCCGAACACCGGCAGCGGTGTCATCGAGGCGGCCATGCCGGGCAGGTGCGCGGCGCCGCCCGCCCCGGCGATGATGACCCTGAACCCGGCCGCGCGCGCGCCTGTGGCGAAATCGACCAGCCGCGCCGGCGTGCGGTGGGCCGAGACGATCCGTGCGTCATAGGCGATGGCGAGACGGTCGAGAGTATCGGCGGCATGGCGCATCGTCGCCCAGTCGGACTGGCTGCCCATGATGATCGCAACGGGGGGAGTGGTGGCCATGTCTGATGCCTCGGATCAGCGGACAGGGAGGGTCGGCCCGAAGGGCCAGCATCTGTCCGGGCTGTAAACGGCAGTTTGCCCCGGAACGCAAGCCGCGATCGGTCTTTCGCGCCGGGTCAGGCGATAATGTCGGGCGTCAGCCGCCCGGAAAGACGGGTGATTTCGTCCTTCAGGGACAGCTTGCGTTTCTTCAGCCGCTGGACCTGAAGCTTGTCGGGTGTGCCGATGCTTTCGAGCGCCAGAATCGCATCGTCGAGATCGCGGTGCTCCTGCCGGCGCAAGACCAGTTCATCGGCCAGAGCCTGCCGTTCCGCCTCGCTCATCGATTGCTGCATGATTGGCGTCACACTTTCAAAAATGGCCCGTTCAGCGGCCGGATTCGCTTCGTGGTCAGTACTATGACGGCTGGCAGGGCGCGGTTCAAGCTGGTGTAGAGAAGTTGCTAACACTCAGGCGGCTACCCTCTTGCCGGCTCGGCGAAACGTGTCATGCTGTTCGCTGTCGTTCAACCTGATCAGGAGGTCGCCGTATGTCGGTCGAATCACATCTCGCCCAGTTGGAACGCAAGCATCAGGCGCTCAAGGACGCGATCGCGGCGGAACAGGCCCATCCGGCCTGCGACGATACCAAGGTCGCGGCGATGAAGCGCAAGAAGCTGCTGCTCAAGGACGAGATTTCCAAGCTGCGCGGGCCGGAAATGGTCTCCGCCGGCTTGCACTGATCGTTCAGCGGTTCGTTTTTTTGAGTCCTGCCATGCAGCGGTCGCCTCTGACCGCTGCATGGCAGCGTGATACGATCTTTCACTTTCCATTTTTCCCGTTGTGATCGGCAAATCGTCGCATTTGACCGGATTTCGCGTCATTCTGATGCGGAAACCGCTCGGGATTCGTTGACAGCAGACGCTGATCGGTTAACCAGTCGGCCAGCCGGCGGGTTGCTCTTGCGAATCCGGCCGCCCCCCTGAGTTGCGACATCAGTTTTGAGGATTTCCGATGCCGGATCGCGCCACCCATGACCTGATGGCCAATGCCATCCGTGCCCTTGCCATGGATGGCGTCGAGGCCGCCAAATCGGGCCATCCCGGCCTGCCGATGGGCGCCGCCGATATCGCGGCGGTGCTGTTTTCCGAGCATCTGACGTTCGATCCGGCGAACCCGCTGTGGCCGGACCGCGACCGGTTCGTCCTGTCGGCCGGCCATGGCTCGATGCTGATCTACGCGCTGCTGCATCTGATCGGTGTCAAGGATGTCGGGATCGAGGATCTCAAAGCGTTCCGCCAGCTTGGGTCGAAAACCCCGGGCCATCCCGAATACGGTCATACCGCAGGGGTCGAGACCACGACCGGTCCGCTTGGCCAGGGCATCGCCAACGCGGTCGGCATGGCATTGGCCGAACGGATGCTGGCGGCGCGTCACGGCGGCAAGCTCGTGGACCACTATACCTATGCGCTGGTTGGCGACGGCTGCCTGATGGAGGGCATCAGCCAGGAGGCGATCGCGCTGGCCGGGCATCTGAAGCTCAACCGGCTGATCGTGCTGTGGGATGACAACAACATCACCATCGACGGCAAGGTGTCGCTGGCCGATTCGACCGATCAGGTGAAGCGGTTCGAAGCGTCGGGCTGGCACGCCGAGCGGGTCGACGGACATGATCCCGCGGCGATTTCGGCTGCCATCACCCGGGCCAAGGCGTCGAAAGTTCCGTCACTGATCGCCTGCAAGACGGTGATCGGCTATGGCGCGCCGACGCGGGCGGGGTCCGAGAAGGTGCACGGCGCGCCGCTGGGCGCCGAGGAACTGGCCGGCGCCAAGAAGGCACTGAACTGGCCGCATGGCCCGTTTGTGGTGCCGGACGCGGCCTATGCGGCGTGGGCAGTGACCGGGCGGCGCGGCGCGGCGGCGCGGGCGGCGTGGGAGACGCGGCTGGCGGCAACGGGCCCCAAGACGCGCGCCGCGTTCGAACGCGCGATGGCCGGCGACCTGCCGAAGGAGCTTGGCAAGGCGCTGACCGCGTTCAAGAAAAAGGCGGCCGGCGAGATCGCGGAGATCGCCACCCGCAAGACTTCCGAGATGACGATCGATGTGATCGCTGGCGCACTGCCGGAGTTCGTGTCGGGGTCCGCCGACCTGACCCATTCCAACTTCACCCAAGGCAAGCTGCTCAAGCCGGTCAAACCGGGCGATTATTCGGGTGGCTATATCCATTACGGCATCCGTGAACATGCCATGGCGGCGGCGATGAACGGCATCGCGCTGCATGGCGGGCTGATCCCCGCTTCGGGCACGTTCTTCGTGTTTTCCGATTATTGCCGGCCGTCGATCCGGCTCGCGGCGCTGATGGGCATCCGCGTGCTGCATGTGATGACGCATGATTCGATCGGCGTCGGCGAGGACGGTCCGACGCACCAGCCGGTCGAGCATCTTGCCGCGATCCGGGCGATCCCCAACTGCACCATGCTGCGCCCGTGTGACCTGACCGAGACGATCGAGGCCTACGAGGTGGCGCTGGCGAGCCGGACCACCCCGAGCGTGTTCGCCCTGTCGCGCCAGAACCTGCCGCAGTTGCGCAAGACCTACACGGCGAAGAATCTGGTTGCGCTCGGCGCCTACGAGATCGCACCGGCCTCCGGCAAGGCGGATGTCTCGCTGTTCGCGTCCGGCTCGGAAGTGGCGATGGCGATGGCGGCGCAGAAGGAGCTGGCAGCCCGCGGCATTTCGGCACGGGTCGTCTCGGTGCCGTCGATCGACCTGTTCAACGCCCAGCCCGACGCTTACCGGAAAAAGGTGATCGGGCGCGCGAAGGTGAAGATCGCGATCGAGGCCGGCATCCGGCTTGGATGGGATTCGATCATCGGCAGCGACGGTTTGTTCATCGGAATGGACGGTTTCGGTGCCTCCGGCCCGGCGTCAAAGGTTTATCAGCATTTCGGCATTACCGCAGCGGCAGTGGTCGAGGCGGCGGCGCGCAGGCTCGGCCGATAGCTTTTTCGATTTCGGGCGCGATCGGGTGCCCGTCCTGACAACAAGGAGCGGATATCATGGCAGTGAAGGTGTTCATCAACGGGTTCGGCCGCATCGGGCGGAATGTCCTGCGCGCCATCGTCGAGAGCAAGCGCAAGGATATCGAGGTCGTCGGCATCAACGATCTCGGACCCGTGGAGACCAATGCCCACCTGCTGCGCTATGATTCGGTGCATGGCCGCTTCCCGGCCGATGTGAAGGTCGACGGCGATACGCTCGTCATCAACGGCCAGCGCATCAAGGTCACCGCGATCAAGGACCCGGCGACGCTGCCGCACAAGGACCTCGGCGTCGATATCGCATTGGAATGCACCGGCATCTTCACCTCGAAGGACAAGGCCAGCGCCCATCTCAAGGCCGGCGCCAAGCGCGTTCTGGTCTCGGCCCCGGCCGACAATGCCGACTACACCGTCGTCTATGGCGTCAATGACGCCGGCCTGAGCAAGGACCATCTCGTCGTCTCGAACGGCTCGTGCACCACCAACTGCCTGGCACCCGTTGCCAAGGTGCTCAACGACAGCTTTGGCATCGTTCACGGCTTCATGACCACGGTCCATGCCTATACCGGCGACCAGCCGACGCTGGATACGATGCACAAGGATCTCTACCGCGCCCGCGCGGCGGCGCTGTCGATGATCCCGACCTCGACCGGCGCGGCCAAAGCCATCGGCCTCGTGATCCCCGAACTCAAGGGCAAGCTCGACGGTTCGGCCATCCGCGTGCCGACGCCGAACGTCTCGGTGGTCGATCTCAAGGTCGTCACCCGCAAGAAGGTGACGGTGGAGAAGGTCAACGACGCGATCCTCAAGGCGGCCAAGCGCGGTCCGCTGAAGGGCATCCTGGCGGTCACCGCCGAGCCGAACGTGTCGATGGACTTCAACCACATGCCGGCCTCGTCGACCTTCGCGCTCGACCAGACCAAGGTGATGGACGAGAAGTTCGTCCGCGTGCTGACCTGGTATGACAACGAATGGGGCTTCTCCAACCGCATGTGTGATACGGCGGTTGCGATGGGCAAGCTGATCTGATCCTCCCCAAGGGCCGCTCCTGAGACAGGAGCGGCCCTTTCCCGTTCCTCCCTGTCCTGACGGGAGATGGTCTTGACCGATCGTCGTCTCTTTGCCGCGAGCCTTGCGGTGCTCATCGCCGGCCCGGCCTTTGCGCTCACCGATGCCGCGACCGGGTTCGGCATCGATCCGCCGGCGCCGTTCACGGTCGAGGTCAGCGCCTCGCTGGCCGAGGACCGGGCGTTCTCGATCCGCTCGTCGACCGGTATGCCCCCTGCAGCCGGAACCGGCGCACTGTGCCGCGCCGGGTTCAAGGCGATTCCGGCCGCGCCCGGGGCCGATCAGGCCGCGCTCAATGCCAAGGTCGACAGGCCCGAGGTGCGGGCCGAGATGCTCAAGCCGCTCAAGCCGCGCTATGTGATCGAGCGCGAGGAGATCATCATCGTCAAGGGCCTGCGTGGGGTGGCCTATGTCGCAACCCCGCGCTCGGGGCCGAATGCGGCCGACGTCCGTGTTGTCATGTCGTTCCTCGAAACGCCGAAGGGCCGGATCAGCCTCACCTGCGCCACGCCGGCGGCCAGCCTCGAGGCGGCGCTGCCAGTGTTCGAGACCATCCGCGCTTCTCTCATTCTGCCGTAACAGGACCTGCCATGAGCCATGCTTTCCGCACCCTCGATGTTCTTGATGCCAAGGGCAAACGCGTTCTTGTCCGCGTCGATCTCAACGTGCCGATGGAGAACGGCGCGGTCAGCGACGGCACCCGGCTCGACCGGATCCTGCCGACGATCCGCGACATTTCCGCCAAGGGCGGCAAGGTGATCCTGCTCGCCCATTTCGGCCGGCCTAAGGGGCGGGACGAGAGCCAGAGCCTGAAGCCGGTCGCCGCGGAACTCGCCCGCCGACTCGGCGCGCCGGTGGCGTTCGCGGGCGATTGCATCGGCGATGTCGCAGCCCGCGCCGTGGCGGCGATGGCGGATGGCGATGTGCTGTGTCTTGAGAACACGCGCTTTTACAAGGACGAGGAAAAGAACGATCCGGCATTTGTCGCCGCGCTGGCGAAAAATGGCGATGCCTATGTCAACGACGCATTTTCCGCCGCCCATCGCGCCCATGCCTCGACAGAAGGGCTGGCGCATGTGCTGCCGGCCTATGCCGGGCGGACAATGGAAGCAGAACTCAAGGCGCTCGATGCCGCGCTCGGCAACCCGAAGAAGCCGGTGGTCGCTATCGTCGGCGGGGCGAAAGTCTCGACCAAGCTGGACCTGCTCGGCAACCTTGTGAAAAAGGTCGATGTGCTGGTGATCGGCGGCGGCATGGCCAACACGTTCCTGGCTGCGCGCGGCGTCAAGGTCGGCAAATCGCTGTGCGAGCATGACCTGGTCGCCACCGCCCGCGAGATCGAGGACAAGGCCAAGGCCGCCGGCTGCGCCATCGTGCTGCCGGTGGATGCGCTGCTGGCCAGGGAATTCAAGGCCAATCCGGGTCATCGCGCCGCGGATGTGGGCGATGTCAAGGACGACGAGATGATCCTCGACGCCGGGCCGAAGTCGGTCGCGCTGGTCGAGGCCAGGCTGCGTACGGCGAGAACGCTGGTGTGGAACGGGCCGTTCGGCGCGTTCGAACTGGAGCCGTTCGACACGGCCACCGTCGCAGCGGCGAAGGTCGCGGCCGCGCTGACCCGCGCCGGTTCGCTCGTCTCGATCGCCGGCGGCGGCGATACAGTGGCGGCGATGAATCACGCCGGCGTCGCCGATGACTTCACCTATATCTCGACTGCCGGCGGTGCCTTCCTCGAATGGATGGAAGGCAAGGCCCTGCCCGGTGTCGAGGCACTGAGCCGCTGAGTTTCGCAGCGGGCGGTCCGCCGCCCCTGGTTCCGTTTGACCCAAGAAGGAGACTTTCATGGCCCGCATCACGATGCGTCAGCTTCTCGATCACGCCGCCGAGCACAGCTATGGCGTGCCCGCGTTCAACATCAACAACATGGAACAGGCGCTGGCCATCATGGCGGCGGCCAACGCGGTCGATGCGCCGGTGATCATCCAGGCGTCGCGCGGCGCGCGCCAGTATGCGAACGACATCATGCTCAAGCACATGATGGACGCGGTGGTCGAAATCTATCCGCATATCCCGGTCTGCGTCCATCTCGACCACGGCAACGAGCCGGGCACCTGCATGACCGCGATCCAGGCCGGTTTCACCTCGGTGATGATGGACGGTTCGCTGAAGGCCGACGGCAAGACGCCGGGCGACTGGGCCTACAATGTCGGCGTCACCAAGGCGGTGACCGATATGGCCCATCTCGGCGGCATCTCGGTCGAGGGTGAACTGGGTGTGCTCGGCAGCCTCGAAACCGGCGAGGGCGAGAAGGAAGACGGCCACGGCGCCGAGGGCAAGCTCAGCCACGACCAGTTGCTGACCAACCCGGACGAAGCGGTCAAGTTCGTGAAGGAGACCCGGGTCGATGCGCTGGCGATCGCCATGGGCACCAGCCACGGCGCCTACAAGTTCAGCCGCAAGCCGGACGGCAAGGTGCTGGCGATGAACGTGATCGAAGCGATCCACGCCAAGATGCCAAACGTCCATCTGGTCATGCATGGTTCGTCGTCGGTGCCACAGGAGTTGCAGGACATCATCAACGCGCATGGCGGCAAGATGAAACCGACCTGGGGTGTGCCGGTCGAGGAGATCCAGCGCGGCATCAAGAACGGCGTGCGCAAGATCAACATCGATACCGACAACCGGATGGCGATGACCGGGCAGATCCGCAAGGTGTTCGCCGAGAACCCGTCGGAGTTCGATCCGCGCAAGTATCTCAAGCCGGCGCAGGACGCGATGACCGCGCTGTGCAAGCAGCGGCTGGAGGAATTCAATACCGCCGGGCAGGCGTCGAAGTTCAAGCGGATCCTGACGCTGAGCGAAATGGCCAAGCGCTATGCGACGGGCGATCTCGACCCGAAGTTCTCCTGAACCAGCGCCCTGACGGCGTGATTATGCGCAGACGGCCGGGCCCCGCCCGGCCGTCTGTCGTTTCATGCCTTGCCGGCAGGGCCGGGCGCGCGTAAGAAGCGGCCCCATGTCCGCGGAACTCTATCTCATCACGCCGGTGATCACCGACGCCGAGGCGTTTGCGCCGCAGCTTCAGCGCTGCCTTGCCGCTGCGCCGTTTTCGGCAGTGCTGATCGATTGCCGGCAGGCCGACGACAAGGACCTGGCGCGTCTCGTCAAGCCGCTGGTCAGCCTCGTGCAGGGGGCGGGCGCGGCCGCGCTGATCCCGCTGCCGGCTGACCTGCGCACTGTGGCGCGGATCGCTGCCGATGGCGTGCACTGCGCCGATCCTGCGCGGCTTGGCGAGGCGGTCGAAGCCCTGAAGCCGAAGATGATCGTCGGGGCAGGCGGATTGAAGACCCGTCACGAGGCGATGGAAGCGGGCGAACGCGACATCGATTACATCCTGTTCGGTGCCCCGCGCGCCGATGGTTCCGTGCCCGATGCCGCGATGACGCTGGATCGCGTCCAGTGGTGGGCCGGGATTTTCACCCTGCCCTGTGTCGCCTATGCCGCCGATGCGGCCGGCGTCGGTCCGCTGGTGGGCGCCGGGGCCGATTTCGTCGCGCTCGGGCCCTGGCTGTTCGATGCCGCCGATGCCGAGACAACTGTGCGCGAGGCCCATGCGCTGGCCACCGCTAGAGGACCCAAAAAATGATCAATTCACCGACCATGAACATCATGACCGCCGCCGTGATGAAGGCCGGACGGTCGCTGCGCGCCGATTTCGGTCGCGGCAGCGCGCTCAACGTCGCGCGCAAGGGACCGGGCGATTTCGTCAGCCAGGCCGACAAGAAGGCCGAGGACATCCTCTATCGCGAACTGGAGCGGGCGCGGCCGGGCTATTCGTTCAGGATGGAGGAATCAGGCACCCTGTCGGGGCAGGACCAGACCCATTGCTGGCACATCGATCCGCTCGATGGCACGACCAACTTCCTGCATAATATCCCGCATTTTGCGGTTTCCGTCGGGCTGGAGCGCGAGGGGCAGCTTGTCGCGGGCGTGGTCTACAACCCGATCACCGACGACCTTTATGTTGCTGAAAAGGGGCAGGGAGCATTCCACAACAACCGCCGGATGCGCGTCTCGCCGGTGATCGAGGTCGCCGATGCGCTGATCGCCGTGGGTATTCCGCATATTGGCAAGGCCGGCGGGCCGCAGTTCCTGCGTGAGCTGGCGGTGCTGATGGGCCGGTTCGGCGGCCATCGCCGGATGGGTGCGGCGGCGCTCGATCTCGCCGGCGTCGCTGCCGGCCTGTATGATGGCTATTACGAGCGCGGCCTCAATTCGTGGGATATCGCGGCCGGGATCGTGCTGGTGCGCGAGGCCGGCGGCTTTGTCTCCGACATCAGGGGCGGGCAGGAATATCTGTCCAAGGGGCAGGTCGTTGTTGGCAACGAGACCATGCACAAGGCCCTGCTTGCTGCGCTGGACGAGGCGATCTGATCGCCTGCGGCGGTCGGCGCGCTTGAAATCGGGCCGGGGCTGGCCCACACTTGCCGCCATGACCTCAAGCGGCGAGATCCAATGACCCCGACGAGCGACGCGTTGCGCCTGACTCCGCCCCGCGCCTATCTGGTCCGGATGGTGGTGTTCCTTCTTCTCGCCGGTCTCGTCGGTGTGGTGCTCTACAAGCAGATTGCCACCGCCTTCATGGCCAATCCGGCGCTGAACGGTCTGATTTTCTTCGTCCTTCTGGTCGGTATCCTGCTGGCGGTGACGCGGGTGGCGCGATTGTTCTCCGAGGTGCGCTGGGTCAACGGCATCCGGCGCGGCGAACAGCGAATCGCGCTGTCCGAACCGCCCGTGCTGCTCGCGCCAATGGCCTCGCTGCTCGGCGAGCGGGCGGGGCATGAACTGATCTCGACGCTGACATTGCGTTCTGTGCTCGATTCGATCGGCGCGCGGCTTGATGAGTCGCGCGATACCGTGCGCTACCTGACCGGGCTTCTGGTCTTCCTTGGCCTGCTCGGCACCTTCTGGGGCCTGCTGGAGACCGTCAGTTCGATCGGCAAGGTCGTCGCCTCGATGCCGACCGGGGGCGATGCCTCGGTGCTGTTCGACGAATTGAAGGCCGGCCTTTCGGCGCCGCTTGCCGGCATGGGCATTTCGTTCTCGTCGTCACTGTTCGGACTGGCCGGATCACTGATCCTCGGCTTTCTCGAGTTGCAGGCCGGGCAGGCGCAGAGCCGGTTTTTCTATGAGCTTGAGGACTGGCTCTCGACAATGACGCAGGATGTGGCGACGCCGTCCGGCGGCGGCGACCTCAAGCCGGTGCTCGACAAGCTGTTGCTGGCGTTGGGCGAGGCGGGTGGCGGCAAATCGTCAGCGGCGATGGTGACGCTGGCCGAAGGCATTCAGGCGTTGATCGCGCATATGCGGTCCGAGCAGCAGATGATCCGCAACTGGGTCGAGTTCCAGGCTGACCAGCAGCAGGAGGTCAAGCGCCTGCTCGAACGGCTCGCCGCCAGCGATGAGGGGAGGCCGCGCTGATGCGGCTCGGCCGTTCGCGCGCCGGACAGGAACGGTCGGTCAGCTACTGGCCGGGATTTGTCGATGCGCTGTCGACACTGCTGCTCGTCTTCACCTTCCTGCTTGCGGTGTTCGTGCTGGCGCAGTTCTTCCTCAGTCGCGAGGTCAGCGGCAAGGACGAGGTGCTGACGCGGCTGAACCGGCAGTTGCAGCAACTGACCGAACTGCTGTCGCTCGAACGTTCGGCCAAGACGATGCTGGAAGGTGAACTTGCGGGCGTGGCGGCGACACTCGATTCAACGCGGAGCGAAAACCAGACGCTGAAGAGCGCTGCGGCGGGTGCGGGAGCCGCCGGCGAGCAGGTTGGTGCGCTGGCCCGCGCCATCGAAAGCGAAAAGCAGATTGCTGCCCGCGCACTGGCGCAGGTCGAGGCGCTCAACCAGCAGATTTCTGCCCTTCGCCGGCAGTTGCAGGCGCTGGAGGAGGCGCTGAACGCGTCGGAGGTGCGCGACAAGGACGCGCAGGCGCGGATCTCCGATCTCGGCAGTCGGCTCAACGTCGCGCTCGCCCAGCGCGTGCAGGAACTCAACCGCTTCCGTTCGGATTTCTTCGGCCGGCTCCGGCAGATTCTCGGCAACCGGCAGGATATCCGCGTCGTCGGCGACCGGTTCGTGTTCCAGTCCGAACTGTTCTTCGAGACCGGTGCGTCCGATCTGTCGTCGAGCGGGACGGGCGAACTTGACAAGCTCGCTGCCGCGCTGATCGAACTCGAGCGCGAAATTCCGCCCGATATTGCGTGGATCGCCCGGATCGACGGGCATACCGACAAGCGGCCGATCCAGGGCTCGACCCGGTCCAACTGGGAATTGTCGGCGCAGCGCGCCATTTCCGTCGTCAAGTATCTCGTCACGCGCGGCGTCTCGCCCAACCGGCTCGCCGCGACCGGCTTCGGCGAGTTCCAGCCGATCGATCTTGGCGACAGCCCCGAGGCGCTGGCCCGCAACCGGCGGCTGGAACTGAAGGTGACCGAGCGGTGATCCGCGACTACCGGCCCGCCGATCACGAGCCGTTGCTCGACCTGTGGCAGGAGGCCTGGCAGGCAACGCTGCCGGAAATCGATTTCGCTGCACGCAGGCCGGGGTTCTCGGATCGTCTGGCCGGCATGGTCGCGGGAGGCATCCGACTCAGGGTCGCCGTCGATGCGGCGGATGCGGCGACCGGGTTCTACACGCTCGATACAACCGGCTATCTCGATCAGGTCGCGGTCGCGCGGGCGGCGCAGGGCAGTGGCGTGGCCCATGCGCTGCTGGACGACGCCAAATCGCTGTCGCCGGGCGACCTGTCGCTCAGGGTCAACCAGAAGAACCATCGGGCGATCCGGTTTTACGAGCGCGAAGGGTTCCAGCGCGGCGCGGCCGATGTCAGCGAGGCATCGGGCCTGCCGCTGTGGTGGTATCACTGGCCGGGCATCGGGCCATAGCGGTTGGCCCCGGCGGTGCCGGGAATGACGCCGAGACCGGCAAAGACCACCGCGATATTGGCATTCGACAGCGCGGACCAGCCTGTCCGTCCCCAGGCTGGCACGGCGGGATGGCCCAGGAGGCCGTGGATGCCGCCCAGCCCGCCGACGAGATCGCCGGCGGCGATGGCCACGATCACCACCGCCCACAGGCCGGACATGTCAATGTCCTGCAACCGTTTGGCGAAGACGCAATAGCTCGGATACAGCATCACGATGCCATAGGCCGCATGCGCCAGCACCATCCGGCGCGGGCCGGCGAGCAGGATGGCAACGACCGCAAGAGCCAGCGCGACCAGCCCGAACCGCCAGAAGTCCCTGCGGCTGATCCGCCCCTCGTCGGAGAACAGCAGCCGGGCCATGTTCGACCAGCGCATCGGCCGGTCTACTGCCCGGCGCCGAATTGCAGCGCTGCGAGACGGGCATAGAGCCCGCCACGGGCCACCAGCCCGGCGTGATCGCCTTCCTCGACGATGCGGCCCTGCTCGAGCACGACAATCCGGTCCGCGGCACGGATCGTGGCGAGGCGATGGGCGATGACAAGGCTGGTGCGGCCCTGCATCGCGGCATCAAGCGCGGTCTGCACCTCCTGCTCGTTTTCGGCGTCGAGCGCGGAGGTCGCCTCGTCGAGCAGCAGGATCGGGGCGTTGCGCAGCATCGCCCGGGCAATGGCGATACGCTGGCGCTCGCCGCCCGACAGGGTCACGCCGCGTTCGCCGACCATTGTGTTGTAGCCCTCGGGCATGCGGGCAATGAACCCGTCCGCGGCGGCGAGGCGCGCCACGCGGCGAATGTCCTCATCGCTGGCGGCAGGGTTGGCGAGGCGGATATTGTCGGCCACCGAAGTGGCAAAAATCACCGGATCCTGCGGCACCAGCGCGACCAGCGACCGCAGATCGGCGAGCGCCATGGCGTTGATCGGCACGTCGTCGATCGAAATCGCGCCTGCAGAGGGATCGTAGTGGCGCAGCAGCAGTTGGAACAGGGTCGACTTGCCGGCACCCGACGGGCCGACGATAGCCAGCCGCTCGCCCGGCGCCGCCGACAGCGACAGACCGGAGAACGTCGCCACGTCCGGCCGCGAGGGATAGGCAAAGCCGACCGCGTCAAAGCGGATGGCCCCGCGCGACGGGCGGGCCGGCGGCACCGGATGGGCCGGCGGCGTCACCGCCGGTTCGGTCGCCAGCAGTTCGGAAATCGAGGCGGCCGCGCCGGCGGCCTGGCTGATCTCGCCGTAGACATCGGACAATTGACCGAGCGCGCTGGCGGCAAAAACCGCATAGAGCACGAACTGCGACAGCCGCCCGGCCGTCATCTCGCCGGAAATCACCGATTGCGCGCCGGTCCACAGCACGCCGATCACCGAGGCGAAGACCAGAAAGATGCCGACAGAGGTCAGGATCGAGCGCGCCAGCGTCGAGGCGCGTGCGGCGTTGTAGGCCGTCTCGGCCGCCTCGCGGAACCGGGCGACGGCGGCGGTCTCGCCGTTCAGGGCCTGCACGGCGCGGGCGGCGCCGATGCGCTCGGCGGCAAAGCCGGCGGCCTCGGCCAGCGTGTCCTGCGCCGCGCGCGACCGTCCGCGCACCCCGCGCCCGGCAATGACCAGCGGCAGAACGATCAGCGGAATCGCCACCAGCACCATGCCCGACAGCCACGGCGAGGTGATCGCCATCAGCGTCACCGCCCCGATGAACAGCAGGACGTTGCGCAGCGCGATGGAGGCAGCGGCACCGAAGGTCGACTTGATCTGGGTGGTGTCCGCCGTCAGCCGCGAGACGATGTCCCCGGCCCGCGTGCGGTCGAAGAATGCGCCGTCAAGCGCCATCACCTTGGCGAATATCGCCGTTCTTGTGTCGGCGACGATGCGTTCGCCCAGCGTCATCACCAGATAGTGACGCAGGCCGGAGGCGAAGGCGAGCACACCCACCACGATGACCAGCATGAAGAAATACGCATCGACCATGCCGTGCTGGTCGGCGTTGAAGCCGAAGTCGACCATGCGGCGGATCGCCATCGGAATCGCCAGCGTCGCGCCAGAGGCGAGGACGAGCGCAAACAGCGCGGCGACAATCCGGCCGCGATAGGGGCGGACAAACGGGATGAGGCCGGACAATGCCGAGAGCGGCGCCTTGCGGGAGGGGCCTTCGGTGCGGGCGGCGGAGGATTCTGTCTGGGAACGTTTACGCATGGCGAGCCTTGGCTAGCAGGTCGGCGTCGTCCCGGAAAGCCTCAAACGTCGGCGGTCCCGGGTTGCGATCGACCGCTCAGATGTCGAAGAAGATCGTTTCCTTCTCGCCCTGCAGATGAATATCGAACCGGTACACCGTCTCGCTGCCACGCTTTTCGGCGGTCGCCATCAGGGTCTGGCGCAGGGGCCTGAGTTCGATCGAGCGCAGGATCGGGTCCTCGGCATTGGCCGCGTCCTCGTCGGCAAAGTACATCCGCGTGTGCAGATGGATGTTGATGCCGCGGGCAAAGACCAGCAGGGACAGGTGCGGCGCCTGGAGCCGCGTTGCGTCGAACGGCGTGCGGCCTGGCCTGATCGTTTCGAACCAGTAGAGACCGGTTTCGAAATCGGCCCCGGCGCGGCCCCAGCCCGAAAAGCCGGGAGCGTTGTACCGGCCTTTCGAATCGGCCTGCCAGATTTCGATCCCGGCATCGCGCACCGGCAGGCCGGCGCCGTCATAGACCGTCCCTTCGACGCGGATGCGCGTGCCCTCGACACCGGGGCCGGCAAGCACGTTGAGCTTTTCCTGGCTGCGCAGCTTCAATCCGGCCTGGGCCGGCAGCATGCCAATGTGCAGGTAGGGTCCCGCAGTCTGGGACGGGGTTTCCTTCAGCGTTTCAACCGGCATCTCACATCCCCGCGGTCAGGTTTTCGAAAAAGGTCTGCCGGCGGCCACGCAGCACGATGTCGAACCGGTAGGCCAGACAATCGAACGGCACCATGTTGGCCATGTCGAGCCCGGCCACCAGCATGTTGCGCGCGGCCAGAGTCGGGATGGTGTTGACGATCGGGCAGAGCGGAATCAGGGGGTCGCCCTCGAAATACATCTGCGTCACAAGCCGTTGCGCAAAGGCCTCGCCGAAGATCGAGAAATGGATGTGCGCCGGCCGCCAGTCCGAACCGTTGTTGCGCCAGGGGTAAGGGCCGGGGCGGATGGTGCGGAAGAAATAATAGCCGTTGTCGTCGGTCATGCAGCGGCCGCAACCGCCGAAATTGGCATCGTCTGCTGCCATGTAGCCGTCGTTGATGTGGCGGTACTTGCCGCCCGCATTGGCCTGCCAGACCTCCAGCAGCGTGCCGCGAACCGGCCGGCCGAATTCGTCGAGCACGCGGCCATGCACGACGATGCGCTCGCCCACCGCCTCGCCGGAGACCATGTGGTTGCGGATCAGGTCGTTGTCGCCGGGATCGAGCATGGAGTGGCCGAATTTCGGCCCGTTGCGCTCGGAGGACGACATCGCCATCGACAACAGTGCCCGGCGCGGCGACCGCAGCACGGAAGTCTTGTAGCCCGGGTCATATTGCGGCGGATGCCATAACCGGTCCCGCCGGACGAAAGAGCCTGCGTCGCTCATGGCCCGTCTCCTGCCCCTGTGTCGTGTGTCCTGTTTTCTCGATGATCGACAAAACCGGCCCTTCTGGCAAGGCTGCACCCGCAGGCCTGACGGCCATACACGTCATTTCGCGCGGAAAGATTGCATGCGGCGCGACAATCGCGTATGGAAAGTTCTTCCCGTACACGCGAGAGTCTCTCTTTCTTTGGGCCGGGTTCCAGAGCGAGAACACATGCCTGAAGAGCGGCTCGCGCCGCACCCTGCCCCCGGAGGATACCATGGCAATGCTTCTGATGCCCAAGGCGACGGCGGTCTGGCTGGTGGACAATACGCCGCTGACCTTCGATCAGATCGCCGAATTCTGTCGGCTGCACCCGCTCGAGGTCAAGGGCATCGCCGATGGCGAGGTGGCCAGCGGCATCAAGGGCTACGATCCGCTCGTTGCCGGCCAGCTGACGCGCGACGAACTGGAGCGGGCGATCCGCGATCCGCAGTACCGGATGCATGTGGCCGAGCCGAAGGTGCGCGTGCCGGACATGAAGCGCACCAAGGGGCCGCGCTACACCCCGGTCTCCAAGCGACAGGACCGGCCGAACGCCATCCTGTGGCTGATCAAGAGCCATCCTGAACTCAAGGATGCCCAGATCATGCGGCTGGTCGGCACCACCAAGACCACCATCGCCTCGGTGAAGGAGCGGACCCACTGGAACGCCAACAACCTGACGCCGATGGACCCGGTGACGCTGGGCCTGTGTTCGCAGCTTGATCTCGATTTCGAGGTGCAGCGCGCGGCCAAGGAACGTCCGGCCCCGGTGGAAACCGGCGCGACCCTGCTGCCGGCCTCGGTGACGACGGCCGACGAGCCGCCGCTCGAGCCGGTCCGTTCGGCCGCTTCGGTCAAGAAAGAGGAAGATCAGGAAATCGCCAACGTCTTCGCCAAGCTCAAGGAACTCAAGTAGGGTTCCGGCCCGACGGCAACGCGATCCAAGGCCCGGCCATCCGCCGGGCCTTTTCCGTCAGCCTCAGGCCGCTGCCTCTTCGGGCGCGACCAGCTTGCGGTAAAGATGCCAGCTCGCATGGCCGAGCAGCGGCAGCACCACCACGACGCCGAGGAAGAACGGCAGCGAAGCGACGGTCAGCAGAGCGGCGATCAATCCGGCCCAGATCAGCAGCGGCACGGTGTTTTTCGCCACCGCACGCACCGATGTGATCATCGCGGTGATGAAATCGACGTCGCGGTCCAGCAGCATCGGGAACGAGACGACGGTGAGCGAGAACAGCACGACCGACAGGATCGCGCCGATGACATGGCCGATGGCGAGGAAAACCCAGCCCTGCGGTGTCGTCATCACCACGGTCAGGAAATCGCGCATCGTCGAGATCGATTCCGAGCCGAGGAAAATCGCCAGCAGCAGGCGCACCTGATAGAGCCAGACGATCAGCACGAACAGGACGACGAAGCTCATCCAGCCGATTTCCTTGCCCGTCTGCTGGAGAATCGCGCCAATGACGCGGTTCCACGTCGGGGTTTCGCCGCGTTCGAGCATCCGGCTGACTTTGTACAGACCGATCGAAACCAGCGGGCCGGCGAGCGCGAAGCCGGCGGCGATCGGATAGGTCAGGTAGACCATGTTCAGTGCCGAGGCTGTCAGGACGGTCAATATCCCACCCAGCGCATAGATCAGACCGAAAGTCAGGCCGAACTTCGGCGCGGCGCGAAAGTCCCGCATGCCCTCGGCGATCGATTCGGTGACGGCCGCAAATGTGATCGCGTTGACGATCGGTTCGGGCTTGCGCGGCGCTTCCTCCACCGGTTGGCTTTGTGCCAGCGCGTCCTGTCCGTCCATGGTCCCCTCCTGAGGCGCCGGTATTCCGGCTGCTCATGTTCTGCTGATCAGCGATGCAACCAGTGCATTTGATTTTCGTCAACGGGGAATGACGGGCCGTTTTACGCGCTGGCGCACCTGATTTTGCCGCTTTGACAGACGTGCGCCTCTGCAAACCTGCCATTGTGGCAGGTCAGTGTCGTATTTCGAAAATATTCCTACAATCACCCAGTCTTACTGCTGACGGGATTGTCCGGCTGATCGTATCCCGCGCCGGTTCCTCTGCGCTCCCGCCGCCCGATGGACGGCGGGGCCGGTTCGTTGTGCTTCCGTGTCCGGTCAGGCAAGCGCCTTGGCGATCTCGTCAAGCGTGGCCGGATCGTCGATGGTCGCCGGCATCGTCCATGGATCGTGATCGGCGATTTTTTTCATCGTGCCGCGCAGGATCTTGCCCGAGCGGGTTTTCGGCAGCCGCGCGACGACGACCGTGTGCTTGTAGGCGGCGACGGGGCCGATCTTCTCGCGGATCAGCGCCATGCACTCCTTCTCGATCTCGACCGCCGACTTGGTGACCCCGGCCTTCAGCACGACGAAGCCGAGCGGCGCCTCGCCCTTGAGTGAGTCCTTGGCGCCGATCACCGCGCATTCGGCCACGGACGGGTGGGAGGACAGCACCTCCTCCATACCGCCGGTCGACAGCCGATGGCCGGCGACGTTGATGATGTCGTCGGTGCGGCCCATGATGTAGAGATAGCCGTCGGCATCGCGATAGCCGGCGTCCGAGGTCGAGTAATAGCCCTTGAACTCGGTCAGATAGCTTTCCTGGAACCGGTCGTCGGCCTGCCACAGCGAGGGCAGGGCGGCGGGCGGCAGCGGCAGCTTGATGGCGATCGATCCCATCTTGAACGGCTCGACCTCGTGGCCGGCTTCATCAAGGATGCGCACGTCAAATCCGGGCATCGGCAGGGTCGGCGAGCCGCGCTTGACCGGCAGCAGTTCAATCCCGGTCGGATTGCCGGCAATCGCCCAGCCGGTTTCGGTCTGCCACCAATGGTCGATTACCGGCACGCCGAGCTTTTCTTCCGCCCATTGCACCGTATCCGGATCGGCGCGCTCGCCGGCGAGGAACAGCGACTTGAGGCACGAGATATCGTACTTCTTGACGAAATTGCCGTCTGGATCGTCCTTCTTGATCGCCCGCAGCGCTGTCGGCGCGGTGAAGAAGTTGCGGACCTTGTATTCCTCGATGATGCGCCAGAACGTGCCGGGATCGGGGGTGCCGACCGGCTTGCCTTCGAACAGGACCGTGGTGCAGCCGGCGAGCAGCGGCGCGTAGCAGATGTAGGAATGACCGACGACCCAGCCGACGTCGGAAGCGGCCCAGAACACCTCGCCCGGCTCGGCATTGTACAGCCCGCTCATCGACCAGCGCAGCGCCACCATGTGGCCGCCGGTGTCGCGCACGACGCCTTTCGGCTTGCCGGTGGTGCCGGAGGTATAGAGCACATAGAGCGGATCGGTCGCGGCCATCGGCTCGGGCGCGCAGGCCCTGTGCCGGCCGGAGGCGCGCATCGCATCGCGGGCGGCCCCCCAGTCATGGTCGCGGCCCTCGATCAGCGTTGCCGTTTCCTGCGGACGCTGGATGACGAAGCAGGTCTGCGGCTTGGCGGACGCGAGGCTGATCGCCTCGTCGAGCAGCGGCTTGTACTTGACGATCCGGCCCGGTTCGATGCCGCAGGAGGCCGACAGGATCGCCTTGGGCTGGCAATCGTCGATGCGGGTGGCGAGTTCCCGCGCGGCAAAGCCGCCGAACACGACCGAGTGGACCGCGCCGATGCGGGCGCAGGCCAGCATCGCGATCACTGCCTCGGGGATCATCGGCATATACAGCAGCACCCGGTCGCCCTTGGCGACGCCGGCGTCCCTGAGCACCTGGCCCAGCACCTGCACCTCGTCGAGCAGGGTGTCGTAGCTGATGCGCGCCTTGGTGCCGGTGACCGGCGAATCATAGAGGATCGCATCCTGCGCGCCGCGTCCGGCAGCGATATGCCGGTCGAGGCAGTTGTAGGCGGTGTTGCCAATCGCGTCGGCAAACCAGCGGCCATAGACGCCGGCATCGCGGTCGAGGATCACGGACGGGGGGCGAACCCAGTCGATCGCTTCCGCAGCCTTTTTCCAGAACGCCTCGGGGTCGTTCTTCCAGCCCTCGTAGACCTTGGTGTAGGTGCCGTTGCCAGCCATGCGGGTCCTCCATCATTCTGGAGCGGATTGTCATCCTCGGCAGCCATTAGGCAAGAGCGGCGACGTTATCACTTCGGTGCACAGTGCCGAGCATTAGCGGTGCGCAACCGCCTGGCGATGATTGACGCCCGGTTGATGTAACGTCTAACCTTTGCCCGGTAAAACCTTGACCTCACACTTGTTGAAACCTCCTGATGTCCGCCAATCCCGTGCAGGATGCTCTGAGCCGGTTTGCCCAGGCCCTCGACCGGCTGGAGGCAGCCTCGCTGCGTCATCAGGAAGGCGAGCGGATGCGGATGGCACTGGAGAGTGAGCTGGCGCTGATGCGATCCGACCGTCAGGCACTGGCCGAGACACTGGACCAGAGCGCGGCCCGCAACCATCAGCTCGAGGAGCAGCTTGTCGCGCTCGACCAGCGGATCGAGCGGGCGATCGGTTCGGTGCGCGATGCGCTTGGCGCGGATGGCTGAGCGATGAGCCAGGTCAGCGTCTCCATCGACGGCAAGATGTTCCGGATGGCCTGCGAGGATGGGCAGGAGGCCCATCTTGCGGCGCTTGCCGCCCATCTTGACGGGCGGATCGGCGAGATGCGGAAAGCATTCGGCGAGATCGGCGATCTGCGGCTCGTTGTGATGGCGGCGATCACGATCACCGACGAGTTCTTCGAGGCCCGCAAGTCGTCCGAGCATCTCGCCGGAGAGGTCCGCCAGATCCAGAGCGAACAGACCACCGTCATCGCCGGAGCCGGCGCCCGTGATGCCGACATCGCGGCGGCGATCGACCGGATGACCCAGCGGCTGGAACGGATCACGGCTCTGCTTGCCAACAGGCCGGAGATCTGAGCCCGCGCCGCTGGTCTTTGGCGGTGCGATGCACTACATTGGTGGTGCGGGGCTGCGGGATGCGTCAGGAAACACTATCCCCGGGGCCTTACTGATCCCTAGGGAGCTGTCCCTGATCTGGTCCGTGGACCAGGACACACGGCGCCCACCTACATATGTAGGTTCCCGGGATCGACATTCCGACGGTCATCGCGGCTCCGCGCTTTTTCCCGCGCTCCTGGTTCAGGTGATGATGACCAACGTTTCCATCGCCGAGGCCAAGCAGCGGATGCGGCGGGACATGAAGAGCCTCCGCCGCGACCTTGATGACGGGTTTCGCGCCGCCGCCGCCGGTCATCTTGCCGACCTTGCTGATGCGATCGCCGGTGGTCTGCCGCCCGGCGTCGTTGCCGGAACGGTTGCGATGCGCGGCGAGATCGATCCCATGCCGCTGATGCAGGTGCTCGGTGCGCGCGGCTGGCGGCTTGCCCTGCCGCGTGTGCAGGGTGAGGTCCTGTCGTTCCGCGCGTTCACCTTTGGCGACCGGCTTGCCTGCGGGGGATTCGGCCTGACCGAGCCTCAGCCCGATGGCGCGGTGGTGATCCCCGATCTGGTGCTGGTTCCGTTGCTGGCGTTCGACCGGCGCGGCCACCGTCTCGGTTATGGCGGCGGCTTTTACGACCGGGCACTGGGGCGCCTTCCGGGTGCGCGGGGCGTCGGGCTCGGCTATGGAATGCAGGAGGTCGCAGCCGTTCCGGTCGAGGCGCACGACCGGCCGCTTGCCGCCATCGCCACCGAGCGCGGGCTGATTGACTGCACCGGCTGATCGGGCCACAAGCGAGGCATGCGCCTTCTGTTCCTCGGGGATATCTGCGGCCGCCCGGGCCGCGCTGCCGTCACGCGCCTGCTGCCCGATCTCCGGCGGCAGTGGCGGCTCGATTGCGTCGTCATCAATGGCGAGAATGCCGCCGGCGGCTTCGGGATCACCGAGGCGATCTGCGACGAACTGATCGAGGCGGGGGCGGATGCGGTCACGCTCGGCAACCATGCCTGGGACCAGCGGGAAACACTGGTGTTCATCGAACGCCAGCCGCGTCTCGTCCGCCCGGCCAATTTTGCCAAGGGATCGCCCGGCCGCGGCGCTGCGCTGATCGAGATCGCCGACGGGCGGCGCGTGCTGGTCATCAATGCGATCGGGCGGGTGTTTCTGGGGCTGGCTGACGATCCGTTCGCGGCGGTCGAGCGCGAGCTTGAGGCGTGTCCGCTCGGCATGGGCTGCGATGCGGCGATTGTCGATTTCCACGCCGAAGCCACCAGCGAGAAGCAGGCGATGGGCTATTTCTGCGACGGGAGGGCCAGCCTCGTCGTCGGTACGCACACCCATGTGCCGACGGGCGACCATCGCATCCTGCCCGCCGGCACGGCCTATCAGTCGGACACCGGCATGTGCGGCGACTATCAGTCGATCCTCGGCTGCGAGCGGTCCGAACCGTTGCGCCGCTTCCTCGAATCGACGCCGGGCAGCCGGTTCGAAAGCGCGACCGGGCCGGGCACGCTCGCCGGCCTTGCGGTCGAGACCGATGATGCGACCGGGCTTGCTGTCCGCGTTGCGACGATCGCGATCGGCCCGGTGCTGGAAAACCGCACGCCGGAGTGGTGGTAGGTCAGGACGACGGCGCGGGTCCTGGATGTCGACGCCGTCAGACTGGATTTTGCCGGCGATCTGTGCCTATAAGCGCGCCAACTTTCAGACAGATCATCGCTTGGGGCCGGCCATGGCAGGACATTCGCAATTCAAGAACATCATGCACAAGAAGGGCAAGCAGGATAAGATCCGGTCCAAGATCTTCTCCAAGCTGGCCCGCGAGATCACCGTCGCCGCCAAGATGGGAATGCCCGATCCGGCGATGAACCCGCGCCTGCGGCTCGCCGTGCTGGCGGCCCGGGCCGAGAACATGCCGAAGGACAACATCCAGCGCGCCATCAACAAGGCGTCGGGCGGCGAGAGCGAGAACTACGACGAAATCCGCTACGAAGGCTATGGCCCGGGCGGCACGGCGGTCATCGTCGAGGTGATGACCGACAACCGCAACCGCACGGCGTCGGATGTGCGCAGCTCGTTCACCAAGTCGGGCGGCAACATGGCCGAGACCGGTGCGGTGTCGTTCATGTTCGACCGCGTCGGGCTGATCGAATTTCCCGCATCCAAGGCCAGCGCCGATGCGATGCTGGAAGCGGCGATCGAGGCGGGTGCGGACGATGTCGTCTCGGGCGACGAGGTGCACGAGGTCTATTGCGAACAGACGTCGCTCAACGAGGTGTCCAAGGCGCTCGAAGCGGTGTTCGGCGAGCCGTCGAAATCCAAGCTGATCTGGAAGCCGCAGAACACCATCACGGTGGATGACGAGGCCGGCGAAAAGCTGATGAAGCTGATGGATACACTCGAAGAGCATGACGACGTGCAGAACGTCTATTCCAACTTCGAGATTTCCGACGTGCTGATGGCCAAGCTGGCCGGCTGATCCTAGCGGCGCAGCAGGGGATCAAGCAGCGGCAGCGCCAGCAGCGCTGCTGCGGCGATGATCGCGTAAGCGGCGCGGCGGTAGTCGCGGTCCGACACGTAGCGGAAGGCCAGTGCGCCGGAGATGACCCCGGCGACATAGGGCACGAACAGCATCAGCCCGAGCCGTGCGACCGGCACCGTCAACACGCCCCACAGGGCGAGGAACACGCCGTTGACCAGCGTGGTCACCAGAAAGAACAGATTGAGGTTGTCGCGGACGTTGGCCGCGGTGGCTGCGGCGGCAGCCAGCCACATCAGCACGATGGGTGGCCCGGACATGCCGGTCAGCCCGCCGGCGAGGCCGGCCAGAATGCCGGTGGCCAGCGCCAGCCGCACGGTCGGACGGCCGGGATAGCTCCAGCCGGCCGCCAGCAGCGGCAGGGCGGCCAGCAGCACGAGGCAGATGGCCCAGCGCACCGTCACCGGATCGAGCCAGCGCAGCAGCATCAGCCCGAACGGTGTGCCGATCAGCCAGCCGGTGACCAGCGTCGTGATCTCCGTCCAGCGGGCGGAGCGGATCGACCGGGCGGCGAGCACCAGCGAGGGCACGAGATCGGCCGTCCACATCAGCCCGATGGCGACGGGCGGGCCGACGATCGTGCTGGCCAGCGGCACGAACACCATCGCCGCGCCGAACCCGGTCAGGCCCCGCAAGAAACCTGCGACAAGCGCGAGCAGCGCCAGCCCGAGCGCAGCGCCGGGGGCAAGGAACGCGAAATCAGGGCCAAAAAACCCGGCGGTCATGGCGGGAATCGGTGCATGATGGCGCGCTTATAGAAGCGTTCAGGGCTACGCACCATGTCTGTCATCCGTATCCTCGGCATCGATCCCGGTCTGCGCAAGACCGGCTGGGGCGTGATCGTGGTCGAGGGCACACGCATCGGCTTTGTCGCCTGCGGCTCGGTGGAGCCGGACCCGGCGCAGGAGATGGGCGCCCGGCTCGCCGCGCTGCACGAGGGGCTGCGGCAGGTGGTGGCCGATTTCTCGCCCGACGAGGCGGCGGTGGAGGAAACCTTCGTCAATGCCGATGCGCGCTCTGCGCTGAAACTGGGCGCGGCGCGCGGGGTGGCGATGCTGGTGCCGGCGCAGGCCGGGCTGAGCGTTGCCGAATATGCACCCAACCACGTCAAGAAGACCGTGGTCGGGGCGGGCCATGCCGAAAAGCAGCAGATCCGGGCGATGATCAAGGTGCTGCTGCCCAAGGCGGTCGTCAAAACCGACGATGCCGCCGATGCGCTTGCGATTGCGCTGTGTCATGCGCAAAATCGCACGGCGCGGGCGCTGGCCGCCCGGTTTGCGTGAGGGGATGGCGATGCGGTGTGGACCGGCTTTTATGGCGTCGATGATGGTTCTGGCGGCGGGGGCGGCGATGGCGCAATCGGCGCGGGCACCCTCACTCAACGGGCGCTATGCCTTCGGGCCCGCCGAATGCAAGGCGAAGGATTATTTCGCCACCATCAAGGAGACATCGTTCGACCTGCCGGTCTATTCGTGCAAGGGCGTGACCTATGACCAGATCGAGAGCAGGGGCGGGCTGGACACCTACCGGGTAACAGCGAAATCCTGCGTCGGCGAGATGGCGGTCAAGGGCAAGCCGAACACGCTGACCATCCTCAGGGAGAAGGGCTCCATCCGCTTCCGCTGGGCGGATGGGTCGACCGGCGCGCCGCTCGTGCGCTGCGGGGCATGAGACGATGATCGGCAAGCTCAAGGGCGTGATCGACAGTTACGGCGAGGATTTCGTCATCCTCGATGTGCATGGTGTCGGCTATGTCGTGTTCGCCTCGGTGCGTACGCTGCAAAGCCTGCCCGCGCCCGGCGAGGCGGCGGTGCTGTCGATCGAGACGCAGGTACGCGAGGATGCGATCCGGCTGTTCGGCTTTGCCTCCGATGCCGAGCGCGACTGGTTCCGCCTGCTGCAA
>CALCZO010000212.1 GCA_937903315.1 uncultured Alphaproteobacteria bacterium | reverse complement strand
AGGGTGCCGAACGCTTCCTGCTCGAGCGCGTCGCCGACGATCTCGATGATCGGCTCGCGACGGTGTCGCGGCGCTTTGCCGCTTCGCTTGATCTCGGCACGCCGGGGCGGGATGCCGTGCAGAGGGTGGCCGCGCGCTATGGTATCCCGGTAAAGCTTGTCCACGATTGCGCCGTGTTGGCACCGGACGGGCTTGTGGATGATCTGGAGTCGCCGGGTCTTGAACGCGAGGCGGCCGATCTCATCGTCTCGCTGATGGCCTTGCAGAGTGTCAACGACCTGCCCGGACTTCTGGCACAGGTGCGGGCGGCGCTGGTGCCGGACGGGCTGTTCATCGCCGCACTCGCCGGTGGGCAGACCCTGATGGAGCTTCGCCAGTCCCTGCTGGTGGCCGAAGAGGCGGTGAGCGGCGGAGCGGCACCGCGCATCTTTCCGTTTGCCGATGTGCGGGCGCTGGGCCACCTGCTGCAACGGGCCGGTTTCGCCCTGCCGGTCGTCGACAGCGAGACAATCACCGTGCGCTATGCCGATCCGCTGGCGCTGATGCATGATCTCAGGGCGATGGGCGCGACCAATGTCCTGATCGACCGGGCTCGTCGCCCGCTGGGCCGCAGGGTCCTGCTCAAGGCCGTCGAACATTATCTCGACCATTTCGCTGACGCCGACGGGCGGATCCGGGCGACGTTCGAGATCATCTGGCTGTCAGGCTGGGCACCGCATCCGCGCCAGCAGCAGCCACTGAAGCCGGGCTCTGCGACGATGCGGCTGGCCGATGCGCTTGCGGTCAAGACCTATGGCACCGCGGGCGGCGGGGAGGAGCAGCGATGACAGCGTCCTCCGACAAGGTCGGTCGGCGCACCGCTCCTCACAGGCGCGACTTCGTCCGCTTTGTTGCCATGCCGACGCGATGGGCTGACAACGATGCCTATGGCCACGTCAACAATGTTCAGTACTATGCATTTTTTGATACCGCCGTGAACCAGTCGCTGATGGCGGCAGGGTTGCTCGACCTTGCCGAAAGCCGCGTGGTGGGGCTGGTTGTGGAAACCTCCTGCACCTATTTTTCGTCCGTCGCCTTTCCCGACCTGCTGGATGTGGGCATGGTGGTCGAACGGATCGGCACCTCGTCGCTGACCTACCGCCTCGGCATCTTCCGGGCCGGGCACGATGCGGCGGCGGCCGAGGGGCGCTTCACCCATGTCTATGTCGACAGAACGAGCCAGACGCCGGTGCCGGTTCCAGCGGCGATCCGCGCCTATGCCGGGCGCATGGTGCTGCCTTGACAGTCGGTGCGGGCCTCGACTCCGCGCCAATCTGGCAGTAGGCGAGGGCTCCGTGTCGCAGTACTCTGGCGACGCACCCATGAATGAACACTCCCAAGAGGTCCGATCATGCAGTCTGTCGGCAGCGACCAGTTCGAGGATATCCGGCACGCGGTCCGGGCGCTCTGCAACGAGTTTCCCGCCGAATACCACCGCAAGATCGACGAAGCGCGCGGCTATCCCGAAGCCTTCGTCGATGCGCTGACCAGGGCGGGCTGGATGGCGGCGCTGATTCCGGAGGAATATGGCGGCTCGGGGCTCGGTCTGACCGAAGCCTCGGTCATCATGGAAGAGATCAACCGGGCGGGTGGCAATTCCGGCGCCTGCCACGGCCAGATGTACAACATGGGCACGCTGATCCGGCATGGATCGGAAGAGCAGCGCAAGCGCTACCTGCCGAAGATCGCAACCGGCGAGTTGCGGCTGCAGTCGATGGGCGTGACCGAGCCGACGACCGGCACCGATACCACCAAGATCAAGACGACGGCGGTCAAAAAGGGCGACCGCTACGTCATCAACGGGCAGAAGGTGTGGATCAGCCGCATCCAGCATTCGGACCTGATGATCCTGCTGGCGCGCACTACGCCGCTCGATCAGGTGAAGAAGAAATCGGAAGGCATGTCGATCTTCATCGTCGATCTGAAGGACGCGATCGGCAAGGGCATGACGGTGCGTCCGATCCTCAACATGGTCAACCACGAGACCAACGAACTGTTTTTCGACAATCTTGAAATTCCAGCGGAGAACCTGATCGGTGAGGAAGGGCAGGGGTTCAAATACATCCTGACCGGCCTCAATGCCGAACGCACCCTGATCGCGGCCGAGTGTATCGGCGATGGCTACTGGTTCATCGACAAGGTGACGGCCTACACCAAGGAGCGGGTGGTGTTCGGCCGGCCGATCGGCCAGAATCAGGGCGTGCAGTTCCCGATCGCCGAAAGCTTCATCGAGGTCGAGGCCGCCAACCTGATGCGCTATGAGGCCTGTCGGCTCTATGATGCGCACAAGCCCTGCGGGGCGCAGGCCAACATGGCGAAGTATCTGGCGGCCAAGGCGTCCTGGGAAGCGGCGAATGCCTGCATCCAGTTCCATGGCGGCTTCGGTTTTGCCTGCGAATACGATGTCGAGCGCAAGTTCCGCGAGACGCGCCTGTATCAGGTCGCGCCGATCTCGACCAACCTGATCCTGTCGTTCGTCGCCGAGCATATTCTCGGCCTGCCGAGGAGTTTCTGATGACACGCCGCCTGCCGCTCGCCGGGCTGACCGTGGTGGCGATCGAACAGGCGGTCGCCGCGCCGTTCTGCACCTCGCGCCTCGCCGATGCGGGCGCAACCGTGATCAAGATCGAACGGCCCGAGGGCGATTTTGCCCGTGGCTACGACGATGTCGCCAAGGGGCAGTCGAGCTATTTCGTCTGGCTCAACCGGGGCAAGCAGTCGGTGGTCATCGATCTGGCGACGGCGGCCGGCAAGCAGGAACTTGGCGCGCTGATCGCCTCTGCCGATGTGGTGGTGCAGAACCTCAAGCCCGGCGCGCTCGACCGGATGGGGTTCGGCCCGGCCGCCTTGCGCGCGCGCCATCCCCGGCTGATCGTCTGTTCGATTTCCGGTTACGGCGAGACCGGGCCGATGGCCGACCGGAAAGCCTATGACCTGCTGATCCAGGCCGAATCCGGCCTGTGCTCGATCACCGGAGGACCGTCCGAGCCGGCGCGCGTCGGCATGTCGATCGTCGATGTCGCAACCGGCGCGACCGCGCATGCGGCCGTGCTGGAAGCGCTGATCGCCCGCTCGATCTCCGGCGAGGGGGCGGATATCCGCGTCTCGATGTTCGACGTGATGGCTGACTGGCTGACCGTGCCGCTGCTCAACCACGAGGGCGGCAAGAGCCCGAAACGGATCGGTCTCGCCCATCCTTCGGTGGCACCCTACGGCGTGTTCACCACCCGCGATTCGATGCAGGTCCTGATCTCGATCCAGTCCGAACGCGAATGGGTCAAGTTCTGCGCCGAATTCCTGAAAGATCCCGGCGTGCCTGCCGATCCGCGCTTTGCCACCAACGTCGCCCGCGTCGCCAACCGGGCCGCGACCGACGCGCTGGTCGCCGGTGTCTTTGCCTTGCTGGACGAAACCGACGCGCGCGCGCGGCTGATCGCCGCCGATACGGCGTTTGCCTCGGTCAACGACATGGCCGGCCTGTCGGCCCATCCGCATCTCCGGCGGATCATGGTCGACACGCCGAACGGTCCGGTCGCCTATCCTGCGCCGGCGCCGATCGTGATGGGCGAGGGGCGTCAGTACAGACCGGTTCCGGCGATCGGCACCGCGTCGCGTTCATAAGCGACGGGGCACCAACGGCCCCCCGTCGCCTCACCCGATGGCGTCGGCAATGGCCTTGCCGCAGTCAACAGTGCTGGCCGTGCCGCCGAGATCGCGGGTGCGGTAGTCCGGTCTGGCCAGAACCTCCTCGATGGCACGGACGATCGTCGCCGCTGCCTCCGGTTCGCCGAGATGGTCCAGCATCATCGCCGCCGACCAGATCTGGCCGACCGGATTGGCAATGCCCTGCCCGGCGATGTCGGGGGCCGAGCCGTGGACCGGCTCGAACAGCGAGGGGAAATTGCGCTCGGGATTGATATTGCCGGAGGGGGCAATGCCGATCGTTCCGGTGCAGGCGGGGCCGAGATCGGAGAGGATGTCGCCGAACAGGTTCGAGGCGACGACGACATCGAACCTGTCCGGGTTCAGCACGAAATGGGCGGTCAGGATGTCGATATGGTACTGGTCGACGGCGACATCCGGATAGGC
>CALCZO010000211.1 GCA_937903315.1 uncultured Alphaproteobacteria bacterium | reverse complement strand
TTTCTCGGACTTTACGAGGACCACACCGGGCAGGGCCATGGCGCCCGGCTGATCGGCTTTGCCAAGTCCGCCGTCTGGTCGCGGCCGGAGGTGTCGCGGATGACCGTCAACACCTGCACCTTCGATTCCCCCGCCGCACTCGGTTTTTATCGGCGGCACGGCTTTGCCGTCGTTGCGCAGGCGGTCGAGATCGTGCCTGATCCGCGCCTGTCCGGCCTGCTGCCGGCCGACGCCGCGCCACATGTGCCGATGCTCGGCTGACCGGAGGCGTACAGGCGTGAAAAAGCCGGGCGCAAGAGGCCCGGCTTGTTCCTGTTGTCTCGCTGCGGACCGTTCAGGCGCGGCCGGCGACAAACCGCATGCGTGCAGCGGCCCGATCATTCTCGATCTGCTGGCGCAGGGCCTGTTCGGCCCGCTCGGCGGCTTTCTCGCGATCATCGAGGATTTCGACCTTCTTGAGGTCCTCGGCCGCGACTTCCAGCGCGGTCTTGGCGTCATCAAGCTGGTCCTTCAGCTCACCGGCCGAGTGCAGCAGGTTGTCGCGACGCGCGCGGGCAGCCTTGGCGTAGGTCGGATACGCAAAATGAGCGGGATCGGACAAACCGGCCCGCTTCTCCTCGCCTTCGATTTCCCGGTCGAGATCGCCAGCCATCCGCGCGAACTCGGCGATCATCGCCTCGATCTGCGCGACGCGCCGGCGGCGCTCTTCCACCTGAAAGCGTTTGAACTTCAAAATAGCTTCGCGCGACTTCATGGCCCCTTACTCTACTCTACACCGACCCTTTTGAGGTCACACAGGGCGGTTAACCCAGCCCGTTAACAACGTCCGCGAGACGGTAGTAACTCTCACCCAAGGAGGTTGATTCTTCCTTACCCTGGGAAAGAAAAGCTTCGAGCGGGTCGTGGGCCTTGATGGCGCGGTCAACCTCGGGGTTGGTGCCGGGGCGATAAGCCCCCAGCCGGATCAGGTCCTCCATGTCGGCATAGGTCGCCATCAGCGCGCGCGCTTCGCGGATGGTCGGCAGATAAAGCGGGTCTGCCGCGCCGGGCATGGTGCGCGACACCGATTTCAGGATGTTGATGGCGGGAAAGCGTCCCCGCTCGGCGATGGCCCGTTCCAGCACCACATGACCGTCCAGAATGCCGCGCACGGCGTCGGCCACCGGTTCGTTGTGATCGTCGCCGTCGACCAGCACGGTGAAAAACGCTGTGATCGATCCCTCGCCCTCGCCCGGCCCCGTCCGTTCAAGCAGCGAGGGCAGTTCGGCGAACACGGTCGGCGTATAGCCCTTGGTGGTCGGCGGCTCGCCCAGCGCAAGGCCGATGTCGCGCTGCGCCATCGCAAACCGGGTGACGCTGTCCATCATCAAGACGACGTTCCTGCCGCAATCGCGAAAGTACTCGGCGACGGTCACCGTCAGATAGGCCGCCTGCCGCCGTGTCAGCGCCGACTCGTCCGAGGTTGCCACCACCACGACCGACCGGGCGAGACCGTCGGGACCAAGATCGTCCTGAATGAACTCGCTGACCTCGCGACCGCGCTCGCCGACCAGACCGATGACGAACACATCGGCCTCGGCGTTGCGCGCGATCATCGACATCAGCACCGACTTGCCGACACCCGAGCCGGCGAACAGACCCATGCGCTGCCCGCGCCGGACCGGCAGGAACGCATTGAGCGCACGCACTCCGAGATCGAGCGTCGGACCCAGCCTCTGGCGCTTGTGGGCCGCAGGCGGCGGTGCCTTGAACGGATAGCTGCGCGGCCCTTCCGGCAGGCTCAGGCCACCGTCCACCGGCGCGCCGAACGCATCGACAACCCGGCCGAGCCAATCGGCAGAGGGCCGGACGGCACCGATGCGCGACTGGACCAGCGACCGACAGCCGCGCCGGACACCGGCAAGGTGACCAAACGGCATCGCCAGCGCGACGTCCTTTTCGAAGCCGACGACTTCACACGGCACCGGGGCGCCACCGCTGGTCTCGATCGTCAGCCGCGCGCCGATATCCATATGCGCCAGCGGCCCGGACACCTCGACCAGCAGGCCACGCACACCCTGCACCCGTCCGTAGACGAGATAGGGTTGCTCGTCCTCGATGAGACTGAGGAGCGTTGCTGCTGTCACCGCCCGCCTCTTCTCGCTGATTCGGGGTCAATTTAACCGCTTCTTTGCTTTTTCGCGAAAGGATTTGGCAATCCGGCCTTAACGCCGCAGGGACAGGCAGGTGCCCCGATTTGGGCCGCATCGGACGCAAATGCCCCGGACTAACGAGTCGCAAGAGTCGCTTAATCGACTTTCTTAATGTGTCGCTTGAAGGACAATTGTTCTGGAAAAACAATAGACTCCTGCCACTTATGAGACTTTTCGAGACTCAAACCGGTTACTGCTTGCATTTGGGAATCAGCATTTGTTAACCACTCGTGGGGTAACACTTGTGTCACGAGCTTCACGAAGGTGGATTTTGCCGACAAGCGGGTTTGGCAGGGTTCGGGAAACAAATGGCTTGGGGACCTAACTAATGCGCGTTCTCCTGATCGAAGACGACAGCGCCACGGCGCAAAGCATCGAGCTGATGTTGAAATCGGAAAATTTCAACATCTACACGACCGACCTCGGCGAGGAGGGCGTCGATCTCGGCAAGCTTTATGACTACGATATCATCCTTCTCGACCTGAACCTGCCCGACATGTCCGGCTATGAGGTGCTGCGCTCGCTGCGCGTCGCCAAGGTCAAGACACCGATCCTGATCCTCTCCGGCCTTGCCGGCATCGAGGACAAGGTCAAGGGCCTCGGCTTCGGTGCCGACGATTATCTGACCAAGCCGTTCCACAAGGACGAACTGGTCGCCCGCATCCACGCCATCGTCCGCCGGTCCAAGGGCCATGCGCAGTCGGTCATCCAGACCGGCGATCTGATCGTCAATCTCGATCAGAAGACCGTCGAGGTGCACGGCAACCGCGTCCACCTGACCGGCAAGGAATACCAGATGCTGGAGCTGCTGTCGCTCCGCCGCGGCACCACGCTGACCAAGGAGATGTTCCTCAACCATCTCTACGGCGGCATGGACGAGCCGGAACTCAAGATCATCGACGTGTTCATCTGCAAGCTGCGCAAGAAGCTGGCGAACGCGTCGGAAGGCCGCAACTACATCGAGACCGTCTGGGGCCGCGGCTATGTGCTGCGGGAACCAACGGAAGCTGAAGAGCGCATCCCCGCCTGATCTCCCGCAAGACCCGTCGCGCTGGTACGACTTCCAAGTCCGACTTCAAGGCCCGCTCCGCGCGGGCCTTTTTTCGTCTGACGGCCATGGATCGGGGCCGTCACGCAAACGGCACCGCAACATCGGATCAGGAGGCAGTTGCCGGCATCCGCTGCGTCAGCCGGGCCGCGATGCCCGCGATCGGCAGCGCGTCGGCTGCCACGCCGGCCTGAAGCACGGCGCCCGGCATGCCCCAGACCACGCTCGAGGCCTCGTCCTGCACGATCACCTCGCCGCCGTACCTGGCGATGTCCGCGCTCCCGGCCGCGCCGTCGCGACCGATCCCCGTCAGCACCACGCCGATTGCCGCCGCCCCGCACGCCTTGGCGGCCGAGGAAAACAGCAGATCGAGCGAGGGCTTGCCGAAACTGGCCTGGCCAACGCCTGACAACCGCGCGATCAGATGGCCGCCGTCCCGATCGAGAATCAGATCCGAGCCACCGCGACAGATATGGACCATGCCGGGCGCCAGAACGCCCCCATCACCGATTTCGTGGGTTGCCAAGCCGGACTGGCGGGCGATCAGATCGGCAAACAGCGAGGAAAAGCTCGCTGGCATCTGTTGCGCGACCACAACAGGGACCACAGCAACCACCGGGCCGATCAGCCGCAACAGTTCGGCGATGGCCGGTGGTCCGCCGGTCGAGGCGCCGATGACGATGACCTCCGGGCGACTGACGAAAGGACGCCCCTTGCCGTGCCGGACCACGCGGGGCGCAGGCGCCGTCGTGTCAGGACTGTCCGACCCCTGCGCGTTCCCGCCAGCGCCGGTCAGTGCTCTGCCGCTGGAACGGGGCGCACTCACAGCCCTCACCCGCTCCATCAAGGCGATGCGGAAATCATCGAGACTGCCGCTTTCCAGCATCGTGCTCGGCTTGGCCAGAAAATCGACGGCACCCCGCATGATGCAGCGCAGGGTCAGGTCAGCAGCCCGCGCGCTCATGCCCGAAACCACCAGAACCTTGCTGCCCGGCGACGCTTCGAGCAGCAACGGCAGGGCGGTCAGCCCGTCCATTTCCGGCATCTCGATATCGAGGATGACGACATCGGGCCGCACATGCGCGATCTGGCGGACGGCTTCCAGTCCGTTACGGTGAATGCCGGCGATTTCGATATCGGCATGCGCGGCCAACCAGCGCGAGAACAGGCCGCGCACCACGACCGAGTCATCGACGATGGTCACCCTGATCGGGCTGTCAGTCATGGCCGTGGCGCTCCGTCACGTCTGATGCGATCACAGCCTGTCAGACAAGGCCGATCTGGGCGAACTTGTCGGTCAGGATCGCCCGGTCGAACGGCTTCATCATATAGTCGTCAGCGCCGAGGTGGATCGCCTTGGCGATCTGGGCGATGTCGTTCTCGGTTGCGCAGAACACGATCTTGGGCTGGCTGCCGCGCTCGAGAGCGCGCAGGCGACGGATGACATCGACGCCCGGCATGTCCGGCATCGACCAGTCCAGCAGGATCGCATCGGGCATGCGTTGCATGCAGGCGGTGAGCGCCTGCTTGCCATCCTCGGCCTCGGTGACCTCGAAGGACAGACCCTCAAGAATCCGCCGCGCCACTTTGCGGATCACGCTCGAATCGTCGGCGACAATACAATATTTCATCATTCTGCTCCGTCTCAGGCCGCAAGCATCGGCGGCATGTCCAAAAGGGAAGTCACATCAAGTTCAATCATCAACTCGTCATTCAGCCGGAACATGCGGCGCGCGTGGCGTGCCCAGACAGGCGACAGCGTCCGCGGCGGCGGCTCGCCGAGATGGGCGGCAATCTCGATCACATCGCCGACACTGGTCGTCTGGATGCCGCAGGTCTCGCCGCGCCAGGTCACCCCCACCGCCAGACGGGCCGGGCCGGGCTCGGGACGATCAAGCCCCATCAGCCCGGCCAGCGAAAACACCATGATGATGCGGCCCCGCAGATTGGTCAGTCCGATCAGGGCCGGATGGGCCAGCGGCACCGGCGTGATCGCCTGCACCTGGAACACGTCCTTGACCTGACCGATCGGCAACCCGATCAGCTGTCCGTCGAGGCGCAGCGTCACATAGGTGACGAGAGCCTCGTCCTCGCAAGCGCCCGGAAGCGTCGTGATCCGCGTCATGCCGCCGCTCCGGTGTCCAGCCCGATCAATCTGAGTTCATCGATCAGCATCCGCCGGTCGAACTTGCCGACCACGGTATCAACCCCGGCAAGGCGCGCATCGTCCATCAGGGCCGCGCTCCGGCGTGTTGCCAACCCGATCAGCCGGCGGCGGTTGAGCCCGTCCTGCTGGCGCAGCGTTGCAGCCAATGCCATTCCGGCGCTGTGGTCGAGGTCGATCACCACGACCGCAAAGGTGCCGGTCCGCCCCAGATCGATCGCTTCGGTGGCGCTGGCTGTCCGGCTGACCGAAAGCCCGGCCCCCTCCAGCACGGGAACCAGCAGCGCACCGAAAAACTCCGAGGGCTCGTACATCAGAAGCTGCGGCCGCTCCGCCCCGGCACTGAGAACGCAATCCTCGCGTTCGGCCAGCAGCGCGGCGATATCCGGGACGCTCATCATCCGTCCATCGATCAGCGCCGTGCCGAGCGCGCCGGGCGCAGCGAGCGCCAGATCGAGATCGAGATCGGCCTCGACGACATCGACGATGTCGTCGACCATGACGCCGACCGACCGGCCCGCCGCTTCAAACACCACGACGGGCTGAAGGCCCGAGGTCCGCAGGACGAGATCGGGCGCCGCGGGCAACAACGGCAGCAAGGCGCCCTTGTAGGCAATCAGGCGATGACCGCCGACACTGTGGATCAAGGCAGGGTCGAATTCTTCCAGCCGGGCGACCAGCGCCATCGGCACGGCATGCAGCGGGCCGCTCCCGGCCGCATAGACCAGCATCGGCACCGGCGGCGCCTTGGGCGGAGCGGTGGCGGCATCGGCCGCAGCGAGCGCGTGCTCATCGGCATCGATCGGACGGACGAGATCGGCAAAACCGGTCGCTTCAAGGATCAGAATGACCGATCCGTCACCAAGAATGGTCGCCCCCGAATAGTAGGGAATATGCCGCAGGCGCGGCGACAGCGGCTTGACCACGATCTCCTCTGTCTGGTGGATGGCATCGACCGCCAACCCGAAGCGCAGCCGTCCGACCTCGCAGATCACGATAAAGCCGCTCGCCAGCGACGACGTCGCCCCTGCTGTCAGAACGCCGGCAAGATCGAGCATCGGCAGCAGCGTGTTGCGCATCCGGAGCGCCACCCCGTCGCCAAGCCGTTCGTAGCGCACCTCGCTTGAATCCTGCGCCCGCACCAGTTCGGCAATGCTGACCTGCGGCAGGGCATAGGCCTGTCCGGCAACCTCGACCACCAGCACGCCGGCCACCGCCAGCGTCAGCGGAAGCCGCAGGATGAGGCTGGTGCCCGCGCCGGGCCGGCTGATGACATCGACCAGCCCGCCGACCTGCTCGATGCCCGAACGCACCGCATCCAGCCCGATCCCGCGGCCCGAAACGGTCGTGACCTGACCGGCCGTCGACACGCCCGGCGAAAAGATCAGCCGCCCGACGTCCTGTTCACTCATCCGGGCAAGGCTGTCCTCGGTGACAAGACCGCAGGCCAGCGCCCGCGCCGCGATCCGGTCACGGTCAAGCCCGCGCCCGTCATCCTCGACCGAAAAGACGATCTGGCTGCCTTCCTGCCGGGCCTTGAGGCGGATCACGCCTTGCGGCGGCTTGCCGGCGGCGCGCCGCTCGTCCGGTGTTTCAAGGCCGTGGTCCGCCGCATTGCGGATCATGTGCACGAGGCAATCCTTGATCACCTCGAGAATCTGGCGGTCGATTTCCGTCGAACCGCCCTGCATGTCGATGGCGATGTCCTTGCCAAGTTCGCCCGAAAGATCACGCGCGATCCGGGCCGCCTTGGACCAGGCGCCCTTGATCGGCTGCATCCGCGTCCGCATGACGCCGTCCTGCAATTCGCCGGTAATCGTCGACAGGCGCTGAAGCGGCAGCTTGTAGGGTCCCGCCCCCTCACGCCGGGCCAGGTCGACAAGCTGGTTTCGCACCAGCACCAGTTCGGACACCATTGTCATCAGATGATCGAGCCGCTCCACGCTGACACGGACATTGCGCCTGAGAACGTCGGGATCACCGGAGTCGTCGCCCTGCGCGGCAGGCCGCGCAACGACCGGATCCGGCCGGGCGGCCGGCGGCGGTGCCTCTCCGGTCACATCCCGCCCCGCCAGCGTGAAGGCCGACGTCCCGTGCCTGGCACAGGCCTCGAGCAAGCCGGTCAGCTCGTGATCTTCCCCGTCCGGCTCGCGGCCGGTCTCGCCAAGCGCGATGACAATGCCGCGTACCCGGTCGAGCGCCAGCAAGACCAGTGTCACTTCGTTGCGACTGGCGCTGCGCCCCTGCCGGAACTCGGTGACCAACCCTTCGGCGGCATGCGAAAGCCGTTCCAGCCGGGCCAGATCGAGAAAGCCGCAGGTGCCCTTGATGGTGTGAAGCAGGCGGTAGATCTTGGCCAGAATCGCCGGATTGTCAGGTTCGGCTTCAAAGCGCAGCAATTCGGCATCAAGAGCATCGAGGCTCTCGACCGTCTCCACCACGAAATCGCGGACAAGATCCTGCATGGCGCATCCCGCACCCCGCCGCATGCAGCCGGGGCCTGAACACGCAGTATGGCCGGCCAACCATTGAGGAATGGTTTTCGGTAACGCTAATAAAGCCTTGCCGGGCGTCAGCCGGCGGTGATCGTCAACGCGTCATCGGTCATGTCGAACGCGACGCTCATCCCCGACGCCCGCGCCACAAGGCCCGTGTAATAGGCCTGAATGCCATGGGCATCGACAACGCCGGTCTCGTTATGGCCGGCAACCAGATCGAGCGCATGGGGCGGCATCCTGAGATAGCTGCCACGCGCAGTGACCTTGATCTCGGTCTTGGTGCCGTCGTCGGTGAGGTTGACGGTCAGCGTGCCGCCACGCGCGATCGAGGCTGCGGCGATCACCAGCATGTTGAGCAGCAGCTTGACCTTGTTCTTGGCCAGCAGCAGCCGGGGTGCCTCCCAGATCAGTTGCGTCCGCTCGTCCTGGAAGAAGTTGCGGCTGACCTGCTCGCCGTCACCCAGATCGATCGACGCCCCGGCCGAACCGGCAGCACCGAACGCCAGCCGGCAGAACTGCAGCCGGGCGGAGGCCTGCTGCGCGCTCTTGCGGATCAGCGACAGCGCAAATTCCTGTGTTTCGGGATCCTTGTCGTCGTCGAGCACTTCGAGCCCGTTGACGATGGCGCCGACCGGGCTGATCACATCGTGGCAGACCCGGCTGCACAGGAGCGCGGCAAGATCGAGCGAGTCCAGCGAAATGGTCTTGGCATCTGTGCTCACGGCA
>CALCZO010000210.1 GCA_937903315.1 uncultured Alphaproteobacteria bacterium | reverse complement strand
CGCGATCATTGAGGCGGATTATCCCGATACACCGTTCTTCTGGCTCAACACCGAGAACAGCGAGGGCGAGGTGTTCTGGGTGGGCCGCAGCGACCTGTGACCGAAACCCGCTTCGCGGAACATGGCTCGCGATGCGGTTTGGCGGTTGTCTGGATCAGTTCTTGACGCCCCAAGCTTCTGGCGGAACACGGCCGACAAGCGCGTGCCCTCCCTTGCCATCCGGCTTGACGATCACCATGACGCCCATCGGCTCGGGGTAATAGCCCGTTGCCGCCTCGAACGGATCATCGTGACCCACCAGGACAGTATTGGAATTGGCCGGCGGCACCGCCCCGAGCAGTGGCGAGACATTGTCGCGCATCACCTTGCTCTGCGCCTTGGTGTAGTCCTTGGCCTTCTCGAAGTTGAGGGCGGGAGTCTTCTCATGACGGCCAAAAGCGATCTCCGCCGTCTGCCATGCGCGGCAGTACTGGCTTGATACGACCGAGTGGACAGGTACGCCCGCGTTCCGGAATCCGGCCCCAATGGCCTTGGCCTGCTGCCAGCCCACTTCGCTCAGTGCGCGCTGGGAACTGCAATCGCCCATCCTGGCGCGCACCTGATCGGCATAATCCTTTTCCGTTGCGCCATGCCGGATAAATACAACGTATCCACCGCGCTGCAACATCTCGGAGGCCTGCGCGGCCGTGAGCGACGGCGGCGGGTCGATCTTCGGCGCACCCTGCCCCAAGGCCGACGTCATCATGACCATAAGGCCACCGGCAAAACCGATCGATCGCAACATTTCGGAACGCATGGTCATCACCCCTCCAGACCTGAGGCCGCCGTCCAGAACTGACGGCCGCACGGGCCAGCTATGCCCGGCATGGAGCATTGATAGTATAATATTGTATTATAGATCAAGAACTATGTTTTGGAATTATTCTATACTTATAACAATTTCGATTTTTAATAATTATAGATAGAATTCATTTTGGCGCATGCGAGATATTGGACAATCACGGACCGGACATCAGCCGCGACAGCACGACCTCGCGGACAGCAAGGGCGCGGTCTTCAGCGTTGACGGAGGCGACCTGCGGTACGTCGTCATAGTCCCGGCCATGCTCCGCCTTTCACGACTTGTCCAGGCGAACGACAGCCGTCAAAGCCCGCCCCAAGGGCGGGCATGGCGCGATGAAAGACCGAGTTACCGCGTCAGTTTCCGGTACTTGATGCGCTTGGGCTGCACCGAATCCGGCCCCAGACGACGCTTCTTGTCTTCCTCGTAATCGGCGAAGTTGCCCTCGAACCATTCGACATGGCTGTCGCCTTCGAAGGCGAGGATGTGGGTCGCGATCCGGTCGAGGAACCAGCGATCATGGCTGATGATGACCGCGCAGCCGGCATAATCCTCCAGCGCCTCTTCGAGCGCGCGCAGGGTGTCGACGTCGAGATCGTTGGTCGGTTCGTCGAGCAGCAGGACATTCGCGCCCTTTTTCAGCATTTTTGCCAGATGCACGCGGTTGCGCTCGCCGCCCGAGAGCATGCCGACCTTCTTCTGCTGGTCGCCACCCTTGAAGGCAAAGGCCCCGCAGTAGGCGCGGGCGTTCATTTCCTTCTTGCCGAGGTAGATGACCTCGTTGCCGCCGGAGATTTCCTCATACACCGTCTTCTTGTCATCAAGGCTGTCGCGGCTCTGGTCGACATAGCCGAGCTGCACCGTATCGCCGATCGTGATGGTCCCGGCGTCGGGCTTCTCAGTCTCCGAGATCATGCGGAACAGCGTCGTCTTGCCGGCGCCGTTGGGGCCGATCACGCCGACGATGCCGCCCGGCGGCAGCTTGAACGACAGGTTGTCGATCAGCAGCTTGTCCTGAAATCCCTTGGACAGCCCTTCGAAATCAATGACATTGCCGCCGAGCCGCTCGGCGATCGGGATGATGATCTGCGCCGTCAGCGTGCCCTTCTCCTGCGCCCTTGCGACAAGTTCGTCGTAACGCTGGATGCGCGCCTTGGATTTGGCCTGCCGGGCCTTGGGGCTCGATGAAACCCATTCCGATTCCCGGTCGATGGTGCGCTGGCGGGCTGCTTCCTCGCTCTTTTCCTGCTCGACCCGCTTCTGCTTCTGCTTGAGCCACGAGGTGTAATTGCCCTCGTAGGGAATGCCCTGCCCGCGGTCGAGTTCGAGAATCCACCCCGTCACGTTATCGAGGAAGTAGCGGTCATGGGTGACGATCAGGATCGCGCCGGGATATTCGCGCAGGTGATTTTCCAGCCATTGCGTTGTCTCGGCGTCGAGATGGTTGGTCGGCTCGTCGAGCAGCAGCAGGTCGGGCTTTTCAAGCAGCAGCTTGCACAGCGCCACCCGGCGCTTCTCGCCGCCCGAAAGCTTGTCCACCGCCCAGTCATCGGGCGGGCAGCGCAGCGCGTCCATCGCCTGATCGATCCGGCTGTCGAGGTCCCACAGGTTCTGCGCGTCGATGATGTCCTGGATCTTGGCGGCCTTTTCGGCGTTTTCGTCGGTATAGTCGCCCATCAGCGCGTTGTATTCGTCGAGCAGCGCCTGCTGCTTGGCCACCGCGAGCATGACGTTCTCGCGCACGGTTTTCGTCTCGTCGAGCTTGGGCTCCTGCGGCAGATAGCCGACGGTCGCGCCCTCGGCCACCCAGCCTTCGCCGGTCCATTCCTTGTCAATCCCGGCCATGATCTTGAGCAGGGTCGATTTGCCCGAGCCGTTGACACCCAGAACGCCGATTTTGGCATCGGGATAGAACGACAGGTGGATGTTGTTGAGCACCTGCTTGCCGCCCGGATAGAACTTCGACAGGCCGCGCATGTGGTAGATGAACTGACGGGACATCGTTTCGCTTCACTGGAACGAGGGAAAATCGTCCCGCGATGTAACCATTGCCTCCTGCAAGCGCAACCTCACACAAGGGTCCCGAGCAGGAATCCGGCGCCAGCCGACACGGCGAGCGTCGCCGCCAGCCCCAGCCGCAGCACGAACAGCATCACCGCCGCCAGCACCGCCAGAAGCAACGCGACCGGATCGAGGCTGGACCATTGCGGCAGACTGACCGTGAGCCAGCCGGCGGACACGGTCGGGACGGTTCGGAACAGCGTCTGGAGTGCAAACCAGACCGACAGGTTGAGGATGACGCCGACGACCGCCGCCGTAATCGCGGCAAGGGCGCCCGAGAGCGCACGGTTGGCACGGATGCGGTCAAGATAGGGCGCGCCGGCAAAAATCCACAGAAAGCACGGAATGAAGGTCATCCATGTCGTCAGCACGGCGCCCGCCAGCCCTGCGACCAGCGGCGGCAAGCCGCCGGGATCGCGGAATGCGGCGAGAAAGCCGACATAGGTCAGGACCAGGATCAGCGGCCCCGGTGTCGTCTCGGCCAACGCCAGCCCGTCGATCATCTCGCCGGGCTTGAGCCAACCGAGGGTCTCGACCGCCGCCTGCGCGACATAGCTCAGCACGGCATAGGCGCCGCCGAAGGTCACGACCGCCATCTGCGCAAAGAACAGCGCCATGCGGGTAAAAAGCCCGTCGGGACCGGACAGCAGCGCCGCCGCCGCCAGCCCGGCCAGCCATAGCCCGCCCCAGAGCAGCACCGTCCGGGCGAGTCCGCCGGCCGTGGCCCCCGCCCCGTCGCGGCGCAGGGTGGATGCTGATGGCATGGAGGCCTGCGCTGCCTCCACGCGCGAGGCAACAGCTCCGATCAGCCCGGCAATCAGCACGACAACCGGAAACGGCACCTGGAACAGGAACAGCGCCAGAAACGACAGCACGGCCAGCGCGACTGCCAGTCGCCCCTTGAGTGCGCGGCGCGCGACCCGGAGCAGCGCCTCGATCACCACCGCGAGCACCGCCGCCTTGAGGCCCAGAAAGACCCCCGCGAACCATGGCAGGCCCTGAAGCAGCACATAGGCCATGCTGAGCGCGACGATGACGCAGAACCCCGGCAGGACGAACAGCACGCCCGCGATGACGCCGCCGGTGACACCGCGCAGCGTCCAGCCGACATAGGTCGCCAGCTGCATCGCCTCGGGTCCGGGCAGCAGCATGCAGAAATTGAGACCGGCCAGAAACTGCGGCTCGTCGATCCATTTTTCCTCATCGACCAGCACGCGGTGCATCAGCGCGATCTGGCCAGCCGGGCCGCCGAACGACAGCAGGCCAATTTTCAGGAAAACGCGGAGCAGTGTCGGAATCGTAGGGTGGGGGGCACAGATCATGGCAGCGCTCCCGCCGCCGGCCAGTTGTGCGTCTCCCCGGCCCCATCGCGACACCATAGGTAGAGCGCATCATACAGCATCATCCCGGCGTCAAGTTGCGCCAGATCGTCAGCAAACAGCCGTGAAAGTCCTAACGACAGTGCCAGCAGTCCCGCCGATTGCGGTTCAAGATCAAGCTGCGCCGTATCGGCACCTCGAACGATGCCCGCAAGGCGCAGCAGCGCAGGTGTCGCGAGGCCAAACTCCTGTACCATGACGTCAAAGGTGCAATGGTCACCGCGATGGCTCCAGAAAGCGCCCTCGACATCGAATGGTGTCGCACCGAATTTTTCAGCGACCGCCATCGTCTGATCGGCTGCGACAAACAGGAACCGCGCGTCCGGATCGACAAACCTTCGGATCAACCAGGGGCAGGCGACACGATCAATCTTCGGTCGTTCACGCGTCACCCATAGCATTGCCTCGTGCGGGCCACACCCCGGCAACCGCGTAACCGGCACCATCGGCAATCCGGCCGCCCTCCACGCCTCAAAGCCACCATCCATCACCCGTGCCCGGCCTCCGGCCAACCGGATCAGTGCTGCGCTCCCCTCGCTGAGCTTGAGTCCACGCTGGCAGATCACCACGGCTTCGCGACCGGCTGCTGCCCGTGTCAACCCATCCAAATCGTCGAAACGCACCCGCACCGAGCCTGGCAGAAGGCGCGGATCAGTTTCAAAATCATCGTCAATCCGAACATCGATCAGGCGCAACCCCGTCGAAAAACCTACTCCAGCAAACACTTGGGAAACAGAAACAGAGCTGCGAGACGACATCAAGCGTCCTTCCCTGAACGAGAATGGACGCGATACTTGGGCAGGAGCAGTCCTGCCTGATGGGGAGATCGCGAAGGTCCCCGTGACGCGAATGGAACCGGATCAGCCGCGCCTGTCAAGCGCCGCGTTAGCGCCCACTCAGTCCTGGCCGCCGTCCGCCACCAGCCCGGCGGCGAGAATGCCCGTCGTGGCCGCGATCTCGTCGTTGTCGGACGTATCGCCCGAAACGCCGACAACACCGATCACATCACCCGTGCGGCCACGCACCAGAACGCCGCCCGGCACGGGGATCAGCCCGCCAACGACATGCGTCGCCGCTGTGACGAAATGCCCCCGCTCGCGCGCCATTTTCTCGAGAGTCCGCGAACCAACCCCCATCGCCAGCGCACCGCGCGCCTTGCCGAGCGCAATGTCCGTCCGGCTGAGACTGGCGCCGTCCTCGCATGCGGCAGCACGCAGCGCACCGCGCGCATCCAGCACAACCACGGCAAGCGGCCGCATGGACACCTCCCGCCCCTTGGCGAGGCCGGCTTTGACGATGGTCTGGGCTTTCCTGAGTGTCAGCATGTCCGGGGTTCCGCGCGTTGTGATTTGCTCGAAGCTAGACGGGCGCAGCCGATCCTGCAACGCCGCTCCGCTGCGTCAGGCCGCAATTGCCGCAACGTCGCCCAATCGAAGGACGGAGAGACGCCCAGAAATGCGGCATCGATCGAACCGGCCTGCCCGAGTGCTCCATGCCCTGCACCTGCCGATCAAAACCACCTGTTTACCATCATCGTCATTGCCGTCCCTCATTAACGCTGATTGCAATCTGAAGTTGTTTTTGGCTGCCCGTATTCACCGCTTCTTATTCTTGCCAAGTCATTGCTGAGGGTGAAATCGGAATATGGACAGTACTGCCCGTGACACTGACACACTCGAGACTTTCGGCTCAGCCGGTGCGCATCCTGCTTGTCGCGCAGGATCCTGCGTCCGTCTCGTCGCTGACTGCCGAACTGATGCAGCGCAGCGCGCTCGTCGCGGTCGCCACTGGAATTGCCGAGGCTGGCTCGACGATCCGGTCCAATCCTTTTGACGTGATTTTCGTCTCGGCCCGTTCGGCCGATGCGGAAACCGCCCTGCTGATCCAGTTCCTGCGCGGTGCGGCCGAGAACGCGCCGCAGATCCTGTTTCTTGCCGCGCCCGAGCAGATCGCCGTCCATCCGATGGCGATGGAAGCGGCGGACCGGACGGTTTCGCTGCTGCTGCCGGCGGTCGCCATCGCCGACCTTGCCGTGCCGCGCCGCCAGCCGATGTCCCCGCCGGTCATCGACCACGCGCTGCCGGTCCTTTTGCCGGACACCGGGCCAGCCCCTGCATCCATGGCCGACGTCGATGCGGCAAAACAAGGCTCAGAGACCATCGGGCTTGACCGGGCCGATCTCAAGGATTCTGCCGCCAGCCGGGCCTTTGTCCC
>CALCZO010000209.1 GCA_937903315.1 uncultured Alphaproteobacteria bacterium | reverse complement strand
AGAAGGCGGTCGAGCGCATGCTGCCGCGTGGCCCGCTGGCCCGCCAGCAGCTGTCGAACCTGCGTGTCTATAAGGGCGACAAGCATCCGCATGACGCCCAGCAGCCGGTGGCGCTCGACGTCGCTTCGCTCAACTCCAAGAATTCGAGGCACGGCTGATCATGGCTACGCTCCAGTCTCTCGCTGATCTTGCGGGCAGCGCCGCTCCGGCCGCGCCGGAAGCTCCCGTTCACGTCCAGAAGATCGACAAGCTCGGTCGCGCCTATGCGACCGGCAAGCGCAAGGATGCGGTCGCCCGCGTCTGGATCAAGCCCGGTTCGGGCAAGGTCACGATCAACGGCCGCGATGTCGAGGTCTATTTCGCCCGCCCTGTGCTGCGCATGATCCTGCAGCAGCCCTTCGGTGTCGCCAACCGCGTCGGCCAGTACGATGTGGTCGTCAATGTCGACGGCGGCGGTCTGTCCGGTCAGGCCGGTGCGGTGCGCCATGGCGTGTCGAAGGCACTGACCTACTATGAGCCGGAACTGCGTGGTCCGCTCAAGAAGGCTGGCTTCCTGACCCGCGACAGCCGCGTGGTCGAGCGCAAGAAGTACGGCCACAAGAAGGCCCGTCGTTCTTTCCAGTTCTCGAAGCGCTAAGCGTTCCGACCTGTTTCAACGAGCAGAAGGCCCGGAGCGATCCGGGCCTTTTTGCTGTCTGGCGTTCAGATATGGGCCGCCAGCGCCTCGGCCCGGTCGAGCAGGCGGCGGGCCGCACGGTAGGTCGGCACCTCGACCATCAGGCCATCGACGAAGGCGCGGTCCTCGCCACGCTCGCGTGCGGCCTCGAATGCTGCGGTAACAGCCGCGGCGCGGGCCTGCTCCTCCTCCGAAGGGGTGAGCAGGTTGTTGACGAGGGCGACCTGATCGATATTGGCGATGCTCTTGGCGCTGTAGCCGAGGGCGCGCGCCCAGCGCATGTCCCGTTCTGCGGCGGCAAGGTCACGGAATGTGTAGGGGCAGTCGATCGCCACAATCCCCGCCGCGACGCATTCGACCAGAAAGCGCTGGCGGACATACGCCAGTTCGCGGCAATCGGGCGTCCGTTCAGCGCCGAGATCATGCGCCATATCCTCCGCCGCAACCAGCGCCGCCGTGATGCGCGGGCTGACGGGGGCGATGGCGCCAAGGGCGACGACACCGGCCGCAGTCTCGATGTTGGGCACAAGTTCCGTCCGGCCATGCGGAATGCCGAGCCGGCTTTCCCAGGCGCTCACCGCCAGATCGAGCGCGCGGACCTGATCGGCCGAGCGAACCATCGCCATCATCACGATGTCCGGTTCACCCGGCATCACGGCGGCCAGATCGTCGAGACCGCCGCTGTCGAGCGGGTTGATCCGCACGGCGGTCATCCGGGCGGCATCGCGCCAGCCGGCCATGATCGAAGGCGCGATGGCACGGGCCTGTGGCCGGCGCGCGGGCGGCGTGAAATCCTCCAGTTCCTGGATCAGCACATCCGCGCCGCAATGCGGTGCGGCGTGCAGCGCCTCGCGGTCCGCGCCGGCAAGAAACAGCCACGAGCGCCGGAGGGCAGGGGGACGGAGACGGGACATCGGGGCACCTCGGGCGGCAATGTCACAATGGGTAGCGCAACCACCGGCATTGACAAGGTTTGCTGCTGTGACGGCGATCGACTAGCCTTCCCGATGACAGTGAGGGGCGGGAGAGGGCGATGACCAAAACGGGACCGGCGCCGGTCGACAATGCGTTTGCCGGCGGGCTTCTGGGCGGCGCGGAGGAGCCGACCTACTCCGGCGCGCTGTCGTTCATGCGGCGGCGCTATTCCAAGGCGACGGCGGAGGCCGATGTCGTCGTCTGGGGCGTGCCGTTCGATACGGCGGTGTCCAACCGGCCGGGCGCCCGGTTCGGACCGCAGGCGATCCGGCGCGCGTCGGCCATTTTCGACGGCGATCCGCAGTTTCCCTCGGGAGAGGACCCGTTCGAACGGCTGGCGGTGATCGATTATGGCGATTGCGCCCTCCCGCGCGGTGACCAGTCCCTTGTTCCCGGCGCAATCGTCCGTGAAGCCTCGGCGATCCTGGCCGGTGGCGCGCATCTGATGACCATGGGCGGCGATCACTACATCACACTGCCGCTGCTGCGCGCCCATGCCGCGCGGCACGGTCCGCTGGCATTGGTCCAGTTCGACGCCCATCAGGATACATGGGATGACGGTCCCGGCGCGATCAGCCACGGCACCTTTGTCACCGAAGCGGTCCGCGAGGGACTGATCGATGTCGACCGGTCGATCCAGATCGGCATCCGCACAGTGGCCCCGCGCGATTTCGGCATCGCGGTGGTCGATGGGTTCGAGGCTGCGGCGATCGGCATGGCGGGGCTTGTCGAGCGCGTGCGCAACCGGGTCGGCGCTGGCCCGGCCTATCTCACCGTCGACATCGATTGTCTCGATCCGGCGTTTGCGCCCGGCACAGACACACCGGTTGCCGGCGGGCTGGCCAGTGTCACGCTGCTGCGCGTGCTCTGGGCGCTGCGCCAGATCGACTGGAAGGGCATGGATGTCGTCGAGGTCTCGCCACCCTACGATCATGCGGACATGACCGCGATCGCGGCGTCGAGCGTGATGAATCTCCACCTCCAGATCCTCTCCAGAAAGATCAGGGAGCGCGGCTAACGCCTTGAATCGCAGCGCGCGGCCGGTTGAATCGGCGTCTCAGCGACTTGACTCAGATCCTCAACGACGCTCGGCAGGAGACTCGCGAACGGCAGAAATCGGGCAAGGCCGGCGATTGCCCCGCCCTGCCATTGACAGGGACGGCACGACACGCCACATCCGGCCTTCTTGCGGTAGGATCGAACCATGAGCGCGACGGTTTTCATTGACGGCGAAGCGGGCACGACCGGGCTCGGCATTCGCGAGCGCCTCGCCGGCATGCCGGGCATCACCCTGCGCTCGATCGATCCCGACAAGCGCAAGGATCCGGCGGCCAAGCGCGCGCTGCTCGAATCGGTCGATGTCGCCATCCTGTGCCTGCCCGACGATGCGGCCAAGGAAACCGCCGCGATGGTCGTCGCCATGGGCGCAAAGGGGCCGCGCCTGCTTGACGCCTCGACCGCCCATCGCGTCGCGCCGGACTGGGTCTATGGATTTGCCGAACTGGCGCCTGATCAGCCAGCCCGGATCGCTGCGGCAAAATACGTCGCCAATCCGGGCTGCTATCCCACCGGAGCGATTGCGCTGCTGCGCCCGCTCATCGATGCCGGGCTGATGGCGGCCGATTACCCGGTCACGGTCAATGCGGTCTCAGGCTATTCCGGCGGCGGCAAGTCGATGATCGAGGCCTATGAAGCGGGCCGCGCGCCGGATTTCGAGCTGTATGGCCTTGCGCTCGAACACAAGCATGTGGCCGAACTGATGGCCTGCACCGGCCTGACCCGCCGGCCGATCTTTGTGCCCTCGGTGGGCAATTTCCGTCAGGGAATGCTGGTGTCGGTGCCGCTGCATCTCGATACGCTGGCCGGCAAACCGAAGGGCGGCGATCTTCAGGCGGTGCTGGCGGAGCGGTATGCAGGATCCGGGGTCGTGACAGTGGCCGGGGCGGACGATGCGGCTCTCAAGGCCGGCAAGCTCGAACCGCAGGCGCTGAATGACACCAACCGGATGGAACTGCGCGTCTTTGCCAACGAGGCACGCGGCCATGCCGTCCTCGTGGCCCGGCTGGACAATCTTGGCAAGGGCGCGTCCGGCGCGGCGGTTCAGAACCTGAGGCTGATGGTCGGCCTCTGACCCGACCGGGCGCTAGACCGGGCGGAACGCGGAGACGATCTGCTTCTGCTCGCCCAGTCCCTCGATGCCAAGACGCATGATATCGCCGGGCTTGAGGAAGCGCGGCGGCTTCATGCCCATGCCGACGCCGGGCGGCGTACCGGTGGTGATGACATCGCCGGGGTTCAGCACCATGAACTGCGAGATGTAGGACACGATCGTGCGGATCGGGAAAATCATCGTCGCTGTGCTGCCGGTCTGCATCCGCTCGCCGTTGACATCGAGCCACATCGACAGTTTCTGCACGTCGCGGATTTCATCCCTGGTGACCAGCCATGGCCCCAGCGGACCGAAGGTGGGGCAACCCTTGCCCTTCATCCACTGGCCGCCGCGTTCGATCTGATAGGCGCGTTCCGACACATCGTTGCAGATGCAGTACCCGGCGACATGCGACAGCGCATCGCGCTCGGACACGTAGCTGGCGCGGGTGCCGATCACGATGGCAATTTCGACTTCCCAGTCGGTCTTTTCCGAGCCTTTGGGCAGGATGACTTCGTCGTTGGCCCCGGCGAGGCAGGAGACCGCCTTGTTGAACAGGATCGGCTCCTGCGGGATCGGCGACCCGGTTTCCTTCGCATGGTCGGCGTAGTTCAGCCCCACCGCAATGAAATTGCCGACCGCGCCGACACAGGGGCCGAGGCGAGGGCGCCCGCGCACGACGGGCAGCTTGTCCAGCTTGGTCCGGGCAATCTTCGCCAGCCCCTTCGGAGACAACACGTCGCCCGCAAGATCGCCAACGACATCGGAAAGATCCCTGATCTTGCCCGCGGCATCAATGATCCCGGGCTTTTCTTTGCCGGATTTGCCGAAACGCACCAATTTCATCGACGCCCCTCCCAGAGGTCAAAACACGTCATGCTCGCCGCGCACCTTTTCTACCAATTTCGAGCAAAAGCCAAGATCACCTGCTGCGCCTCCCCGCGCAGCACCGATCTGCAGCAGCTCGAGAACGTTGCGGATTTGCAACGTCGCCCGAAAAATGCGCAGGGGGCCGACTGTGGCACATTTCAGCGGGCAGAGCAAAATCTGTCAGAATCGAATTGGTTTTGACATGACCTATCGATTTTTGAACGGACCACAGCACGATTTACCGGCCGGGCAGCCAAATTGAACAGAAATGCGTCTCCTGCTCCGCTGAACAGGATGGTTAACGGCATGTTGCGTCGGTCAAGCCAGTCTGTCATGAAAATGGCAAGAACAAGACAATCGCTGACTCGCGGCAGTCCCGTCGCGCCGGATCAGGGTTGAGGAATAGTCCAAGGAGTCTGCAATGAACAAGATGATCAGGATCGGCCTTGCCAGCGCTGTGTCGCTTATCGCGATTGAAGCGTCTGCGGGTGGCTTTGGCGTGCGTGAACAGAGCGCAACATCGCAGGGCGCTTCGTTCGCCGGCGCGGCAACGAGTGCGGCTGGCCTCTCGGGCATGTTCTGGAACCCGGCGGTGATTGGCGAGATGCCCGGCATCAACGCGGAAGGCCACTTCAGCGGCATCTGGGCAGCGGCCAAGCTGACACCGACCACGGGCACCGGTCCTCTCAACCTGACCCGCGGCGGATCGGGCAACATCGGCCTTCCGGCGCTGGTCGGTTCGAACTACGGCAGCTATCAGGTCAATGACCGGCTGTTCCTCGGCATTTCGGTCAATGCGCCCTATGGCCTGCGGACCAAGAGCGAATTCAGCTGGGCCGGCCAGTTCTATGGCCGCTCGTCGACCGCTTTCAACATGACCGCGACCCCGACCGTTGCCTATCGGCTGAACGACTGGTTCACCATCGGCGCGGGCGTGCAGATTTCCTACCTGAAGGTCAACCTGAAGGCCTCGACGCCGTCGGCGCCGGGACCGGCCGCCGCCGCGACCGCCTTTACGCCTGTTTCGTCCAGCAACATGCTTGAGGGCGACAACTGGGGCATCGGCTATACCCTCGGCGCCACGATCAAGCCTGCCGCCGGGACCGAAATCGGCCTCGGCTTCCGCTCGTCGGTCCATTATGACCTCGAAGGCCAGCTGACGCTGCCCTACGCCATGATCCCGATCAAGGCGAAGGTGAACCTGCCCGAGACCGTGACGCTCGGCGTCAAGCAGAAGCTTGGCCAGAACTTCACCCTGCTCGGCGGCGTTGAGTGGCAGAACTGGAGCCGCCTGAACCGCTCGGCGATCCGTCATGCCATCGTTGGCGCGCCGATCAGCGAGATTTCGTTCGTCTATGGCGACGGCTGGATGTTCTCGCTCGGCGGCGAATACGCCTGGAACGACAAGCTGACGCTGCGCGCCGGCCTCGGCTACGAGATTTCGCCGGTCAAGGACAATGTCCGTTCGGTTAGCATTCCGGACAACGACCGCACCTGGGCGTCGATCGGTGCCACCTACAAGTGGAACGAGGCGATGTCGTTCGATGCGTCCTACACGCATATCTTCGTCAAGGATCCGGACGTGCGCATTGTCGCCGGTCATCCGCATCACAACCCGGCGTTCGGTCCGCTCGCCAATCTGGTTGCGAACGGCAAGGCCCATGTCGACATCTTCTCGTTCGCCTTCAAGTACCGGTTCGATGTTCCGAAGGCGGCTTCGGCGGTCGTCACAAAGGGCTGAGACCCGGTTGACGAATGAAAACGGGGGCTTCGGCCCCCTTTTTTGTTGGCGCAGCCCGCGTTAAGCCTGCCCATACAGGCTTCGTTCATCTTGGTGGCGCGACATACGGCACGGGGGCGAAAAGGGCGATCGGGAGCGCCGTTTTCAGCAAGGCTGTGCCACTTCCGCGAAGACCAGTACGATGACCGTTATGTTGCGGAATGCGACGCCCGAGGGGATGCAGGTCTGGACCCGCCGGACGACATGGTCCGTGATCGCGATTTTCGTTGTCGCCTGGGTGCTGTTCAGCCTGCCGTGGCTGTCGGGCCGTGTGACGATTCCCTATGACGCCAAGGCGCATTTCCAGGCCCAGATCCAGTTTCTGGCCCAGGCGCTGCATTCGGGCCAGTCGCCGTTCTGGACCCCGAACGTTTTCGGTGGGTCGCCCCAGATCGCCGATCCCCAGTCGCTGATTTTCTCGCCGGCGATCATTCTGGCCTGGCTGGTGCCGAACCCGAGTTTTCGCGTCATGGACGGGTTTGTGCTCGGTATGCTCGGCCTCGGCGGGCTGGCGGTCGTCATGCTGTTCCGCGATCGCGGCTGGCATCCGGCCGGCGCGATGGTCGCCGGGCTGGCGTTTGCCTTCGGCGGGGCCGCCGCCTGGCGCATCCAGCATGTCGGTCAGGTCTTCAGCTTTGTGCAGTTCGGCATCACCCTGTGGCTGCTGGCCCGTGCGCTTGACCGTTCGTCGCTCAGGTACGGGGTCCTGACCGGCATGTCCGCCGCAGTGATGGTGGTCACGCCCGATCAGGTGGCGCTGCTCGCCTGCTATTGCCTAGTTGGCATCGTCGTTGGCCATTGGCTGCTGGCGGCAGACCGCAAACAGGCGTTTGTCGCCAGCCTGCGACCGCTCATCGCCTGCGGGCTGGTGACCGTGGCGCTGGCCGGTCTCCCGCTGTTGATGACGGTCCTGTTCGTCGATCAATCGCAGCGTGCGGCCATCAGTTTTACCGAAGCCGCGCGCGGCTCGCTCCATCCTGCGTCCTTGTTGACCGGGGTGATCGCCGATCTGTTCGGCGCCGGCGATCCGACGGTCGAATACTGGGGGCCCGGCAGCGCTGCGATTGCCGGTGGCCAGCTCGCACTGGCCCAGAACATGGTCGAAATCTACTTCGGCATCCTGCCGGTTCTGGCCATTCTGACCATCGGGATCACGCGTGGCGCGCTGCTGGACAGGCAGATCCGTGTGTACACGGTCCTGCTTGTGGCGATGGTGATCTACGCCCTTGGCAGCTACACGCCCGTCTTCCGTCTGATGTATGAGGTTCTGCCCGGCATCAAGGGGTTTCGCCGGCCGGCCGATGCGACCTTCCTGATCGGCGGGCTGGGCGCGGTCGTTGGCGGCTATCTCGTCCATTGCTGGATGACCGCGCGCTATCGGCAACCCACTTTGGGCCGACTGGTGTTCAAGGGTTCCGTGCTTGCGCTCGTCTTTGCCGCAGCGCTCGGTCTTGCCGCAGCCGTCGGCCACGTTGAGTCCGCGCGATGGCCGTTGCTGGTCGCTCTGGCATTCGCGCTCGCCAGCCTCGGTCTGGTCAAGCTGCTTCAGGCGCGGGCCGAGCGTCTGCCGATGCTCACCACCGCACTGCTGGCGATGTTCATGGTCGTCGATCTCGGCGTCAACAATGGCCCGAACGAATCCACCGCGCTGCCGCCCAAATGGTACGACGTGCTCGATCCGGCAAGCCGCAATGTCACGCTCTCCGTGCTCAAGCAGAAGCTGGCGGAGAACCGTGAGCCGGCCCGGCGTGACAGGGTCGAACTGGTCGGAATCGGTTTTGAGTGGCCGAACATCGGCATGATCCACCGGTTCGATCATGTGCTCGGCTACAATCCATTGCGGCTGAAAGAGTTTGTCGAGGCATCGGGTGCGGAAGATACCATTGCCGGTCCCGACCAGCGCCGGTTCACGCCGCTGATGCCGTCGTACTCCTCGTTGTTTGCCGACATGATCGGCCTGCGCTGGATCGCCTCGTCGGTGCCGATCGAGCAGGTCGACCGGCGCATCCGCCCCGGTGACCTGAAGTTCGTGGCACGGACCGAGGATGCCTTCATCTATGAAAACCCCGGGACCTTGCCGCGGGCGATGTTCGTCAGGAACTGGAAGCTGGCGGATTTTGAGACCCTGACGGAAACCGGCGCATGGCCCGTGTTCAACCCGCGCCTTCAGGTCCTGCTTGAAACCGTACCTGAAACGCCGGTTGCCAGCCGTGTGACCGGCGTCGCGGATGTCCGTATCGAGCGCTATGAGAATACGCGTGTCGAGATCGAGGTCACGACCCCCGATGCCGGTTTCCTCGTGCTCCACGACATCTGGCACGATTGGTGGCGCGCCAGCGTCAACGGCGAGGAGGTCGATATCCTCAAGGCGAACGTGCTGTTCCGGGCAGTTCAGCTGGAGCCGGGGCGCAACAGGATCGTGTTCGAGTTCAAGCCGATCGAGGGCGCGCTGGTCGAACTCAAGGAACGGCTGACCGGGGAATACGAAGAGGTCGAGACACCGATGCTGACCCCCTGAACGGCGGGGCAGCGAGTTTCGCGTTGACGGCGTCGCCGTCAGGTGAAAACAACGCCGTGTCGAAACGAGGGCCGCCCGGCGTGACAGCCTACCGCAATGCGATCAGCGATCTTGCCGCCGGAATGCGCGGCTGGCGGATCTGGACCGTCCTGACCTCCAATGAGATCCGCAAGCGGTACCGCCGCTCGGTCCTCGGCCAGTTCTGGTACACGCTGTCGATGGCCTTCACGGTCTTCGGCATCGGCTATGTCTATGGCGCGCTGTTCAATCAGCCCTATGCCGAGTTTCTGGCCTATCTGGCGGTCTCGTTCCCGCTCTGGTTCCTGATCGCCAATCTCACATCGGACTCGGCGCAGGTGTTCATCGCCTCCGAAGGGCCGATGAAGCACTATGCCTTTCCGGGGTCGACCTACATCTGGCAGATGATCCTGCGCAACCTGTTCATCTTCGCCCACAACATCGTGCTGATCATCCCGGTGTTCCTTATCGCCGGCAAGGCGCCGACGCTGGCGATGGTGATGATCCTGCCCGCGCTGGCCGCCTACATGCTGACCGGGCTGTGGCTGGGCATGCTGTTCGGCATTCTGGGAACGCGCTTCCGCGACGTGCCGCAGATTCTCGCCAGTCTCACCAGCATGGCGTTTTTCATCACCCCGGTGCTGTTCCGGCCGGTGCTGATGCCGCCGGAATTCCGTTTCATTGTCGATCACAATCCCTTCGCCGCGCTGCTGGCGATCGGCCGCGATCCCCTGCTCGGGCAATGGCCGCGCCTCGCCGACTGGGGCTATGTCGGGCTCATCACGCTGATCGGCTTTGCCGTGGCCATGCCGGTCTATGGCCGCTACCGGCGCTTCATCCAGTACTGGCTGTGAGGGC
>CALCZO010000208.1 GCA_937903315.1 uncultured Alphaproteobacteria bacterium | reverse complement strand
TGGGCAAGGGCCGGGGCAAGCCCGAGGCAGGCGGCAAGGCAGGCGGCGGCAAGGCGCATGGCGAAATGTCCGGTTGGGGTCAGTTGGTCAATGTGGCGTAGATATCGCCCGAATTGGCCTCGTGCGGAAGCGCGGCGATATAGTCGGCCATGGCGCTGGCCGAGACCGGGTTGCCGAAGGACAGTTGCTGGCTCTCGCCGAGCGCGCAATCGAACCGGTAGCGGCCCATGCCGCGCAGCCGTTCGATGCAGGCGAGCGCGACATCGCGCTGGATGGTCGTGAACTCGAACGACAGCGCCGGCAGCGCGGTCGAAAGGCCCTTCAGGACCTCTTCCTCGAAGCCCTCGACGTCGATCTTCGCAAAGGCCGGCACGCCGTGGTTGGCGATCAGACGGTCAAGCGTGGTGACGCGGACCTCGATGGTGCGGTCCCAGTGCTGCCCTTCCCAGCCGCCGGCCCCATCGGCCGCACGGATGAAGGCATCCGACAGGGTGGTGACAGTCGGGTTGGCGGAATTGACATGCAGGCCAAGCCGCCCGGCGGTCGCGCCGCACGCCTGCTCGACCAGCGCGACTCCGGCATCGCCGCCATGGATGGCGCGCAGCGCGGCCATGCATTCGGGCTGCGGTTCGAGCGCGACGACTTTCGCGCCAAGGCGGCGGAACGAGGCGACGCGGTCGCCGACATGGGCGCCGATATCGAACACCGTCGCCCCTGCCCGGACAAACCGGGCATGGAGCGCGTCCATCGCCGATTCGCGCGACGGATCGCCGTAATACACCGCAAGAGACCGGGAAAGCGCAGGATAGTGTTCCAACTGAGCAAGAATATCCGGCGCAAGAGGCATGATCTACGTCTCCGGTTGCTGGACGGCGCGAACACTGGCCGGAGTATTCACCTCTTCGGGGATGGCATTCAAGCCCGATTTTCGCATCGCCAGACCGAGCGATGGCAGCGCCGTGACCACCGCAAAGGGAATGGCCAGGAGATAACCCGCCGTCAGCGGCAGCGACCACAGCGCCAAAGCCGGCGCGCCCCATGCCATCAGCGACAGCACGACGACGCCGTAGAGCGTCTGCGGCCAGAGGCCGGCGGCGGCGGTGGCCCATGAAATGCCATGGGCGTCACGCGCCTGACCGGACCAGACGACCGAGGTGCCGAAGGCCAGAGCGATCATGAAGATCGTCGTGCGGAAGGTCGAAACCGCGCCTTGCAGGAAGGAAAACACGATCTCGATCCCCGCGCCGGCGAGGAACCGCGCCGTACCGCCATAGCGTGCCGTCTCGCCGCGTGTCAGCAGGATATCGGCAAGGCCGCACAGCTTGGGGCTGAGCGACATCAACAGGAACGTCAGATAGAGCGCGATTGCCGATGAAGCGGGAAAACCGGCTGCGAGATCGCCGTCGAACGGCTTGAGCGCGGCAAGGCCGATCAGCAGCGTCCATGCCGGGATGCCGATGAACATCAGGATCGCCCAGACGAGCTGGAAGCGACTGACGATGTACAGATCGGGAATATCGAGCAGCTTCAGATATTGCAGGTTGCCCTGACACCAGCGCGTGTCGCGGCGGGCGAATTCCAGCATCGTCGGCGGGTTCTCTTCCCACGAACCGCCCTCCTCGGGCAGGACGCGCACCTCGTAGCCGGCGCGGCGCATCAGCGTCGCCTCGACCTGATCGTGGCTCATCACCGGCCCGCCGAGCGGCGGACCACCGGGAAGCACCGGCAGATCGCATGCCTCGAAGAACGGCTTGATCCTGACCAGCGCGTTGTGGCCCCAGAACGGGCCGCACTCGCCGATCCACCACGCCGAGCCCATGGTGTAGGCGCGCATGCCGTGGCGCATGCCGAACTGGAAGATGCGGGCAAACGCGCTGTCAGAGGGCATGCCGACGACAAGGCTCTGCAGGATCCCCAGTTTGGGGTGGGTCTGCATCATCCGCACATGACGGACGATGGTCTCGCCGTCCATCAGGCTGTCGGCATCGAGCGGCAGCATCAGCTCGTAGTCTTTGCCCCACGTCGCGCAGAAATCGCGGACATTGCCGGCCTTGTAGCCGGTGTTGTCGCTGCGCCGCCGATAGACGAGGCGCACGCCGGGGCCGGACGCCGCCTTCCAGTGCGCAAAGGCCGCCTCCTCGGCCTCAGCCACCGCCGGATCATTGGTGTCGGACAGCACGAACCAGCCGAAGCGGGCGCCGAACCCGGTCGCATCGAGCGAGGCCTTGACCGTCTTCAGCCGCAGGAAGGCGCGCGCCGGATCCTCATTGCGCAGGGTCATCAGCACGGCGGTGTCGATGGTGATCGGGTCCGGCGCGTCGCCGGCGTCAGCGAACGGGGCGACGCGCATCCGCGCATCGGGACCGGTGTGCAGCAGCAGCAGACCGATCAGCGAGTTCCAGAAGCCGAGCACCGTCCACGGCAGGCCGACCATGAAACACAGCAGCATCAGCCCGTCGATGATCGTCCAGCCGCCATGGGCGAGGATACTCCCCAGCCACAGAACCAATGCGGCATAGGTGATGATGTTGAGGGCAGCCACGATGCGTCGGCGGCGCGACAGCTCCGTGACGGACTGGGTGCCGGTCGGCGTGCGCGCATGACGCCTGAGCGAGGAAGGAAGCTCTTGCAAGGGATCGTCGTTCCGGTGATGACTGTCGGCGTGAGGCGTGCCCAAATTCCTTGCCTCACGCAAGATGAACACAAGGCCAACCCGGCAAAATCATGACCGCACGCGCTCTCTGGATCACCGGAATCGGACAGGCGAGCCTGCGCGAGGCCGATCTTCACGCCGCCGGCAGCGATGAGGCGGTGGTCCGCACGCTCTATTCCGGCCTCAGCCGCGGCACCGAACGGCTGATCTTCAATGGCGAGGTGCCGGTGGCCGAGTATCGCCGGATGCGCGCGCCGCTGATGGAGGGAGATTTCCCCTACCCGGTCAAATACGGCTATGCCGCCGTCGGCGTGGTCACCCATGGCCCGGCCGGCCTGATCGACCGCACGGTGTTCTGCCTGCATCCGCATCAGGACCGGTTCGTCGCACCCGTCGCGATGCTGACCGAGGTGCCAGAAGGGGTGACACCGCGCCGGGCGATCTTTGCCGCCAACATGGAAACCGCGCTCAACGCGCTGTGGGATTCCGGCGCCGGGCCGGGCGACCGGATCGTCATCGTCGGTGCAGGCGTTGTCGGGCTGCTGATCGCGCGGATCGCGGCACGGCTGCCGGGAGCCGAGGTCACGGTCGTCGATGTCGACACGAGCCGGACGGAGATCGTGGCCGCGCTCGGTGCCCGGTTCTGCCGGCCGGACGAGGCACCGACCGGGGCTGACGTGGTGTTCCATGCGTCCGTGACCCCGCAGGGGCTGGCCACCGCCATCCACGCCGCCGGGTTTGAGGCGACGATTGTCGAGGTGTCGTGGTTCGGCGACCGGGCGACACCGGTGCCGCTCGGCGGGGCGTTCCATTCGCAGCGGCTCAGGCTCGTCTCGTCGCAGGTCGGCGCGATCGCGCCCTCGCGCCGGCCGCGCTGGGATTATGCGCGGCGGCGCGCCACGGCGATGGCGCTGCTGGCCGATACCGCGCTCGACCGGCTGGTCACCGAGGAGGTGGCGTTCTGCGATCTCGCCGCCGCCCTGCCCCGGCTGTTCGCGCCCGGCGCGCCGGGCTTGCAGACGCTGGTGCGCTATTGATCGCAACGCCCGCTTTCGCTACCCGATCCCTGACGTTCCAGAACCGGAGTTGAGCCATGTTCGCCGTTGAAGTCCGCGACCGCATCATGATCGGTCATTCGCTGCCCGATCCGTTCTTCGGTCCGGCGCAGGGCATGCATGGCGCGACCTTTGTCGTCGATGTCGCCTTCTTCCGCGAAACGCTGACCGACAAGAACGTCGTGGTCGATATCGGCGCGGCGCTCGATACGCTCGGTGCTGTGCTCAAGCCGCTGAAGTACCAGAACCTCGATACGCTGCCGCAGTTCGCCGGCACGCTGACGACGACCGAGTTTCTCTGCCGCCATGTCTTCGATGCGATGGTCAAGGCGGCGCGGCGCGGCGATCTCGGCGCCGATGGCCGGTCGCTGGCGAAAATCCGCGTGACCCTCCACGAAACGGATCTGGCCCGCGCGTGGTTCGAAGGCCCCGTCGGCTAATGCAGCGGCCGGTCGCCTTCGTCATTCCGGGCGATCTGACGCTGCCGACCGGCGGCTATGGCTACGACCGCAAGGTGCTGGCCCATGCCGGCGCTGCGGGGCTTGCTCTCGTGCATTGCCCGATCCCCGGCGGCTATCCCTTCCCCGATCCGGCGACGCTGCGGGCGACGGCGGCGGCGGTGGCGGCGCTGCCGGAAGATGCCGTGCTGCTGATCGACGGGCTGGCCTATGGCGCGATGCCGGTGGACCTGATCGCCGGATTCGGCCGCCCGGTGATCGAACTCTGCCATCATCCGCTGGCGGTCGAGCCGGGGCGCGATGCAGCGACGGCGGCGCGGCTGCACGCCTGCGAGCGGGACGCGATGGCGCTCGCCCGTGCGGTGATCGTCACCGGGCCCGATACGGCGCGGCTGGTCGCGCGCGAGTTCGGCGTGCCGGCCGGGCGGATCACCGTCGCCCTGCCCGGTACGGACCGGGCGGCGCGCGCTGTCGGCTCGGGCGAGGCGACACCCAGGATCATCGCCGTCGGCTCGGTCATTCCGCGCAAGGCCTATGACGTGCTGGTGCGGGCCATGGCGGAGATCGCCGATCTCGACTGGCACCTCAGCATCATCGGCGCGACGGCTCATGCACCGGATACGGTGGCTGAGGTTCAAGCGTTGATTCAAGCGCTTCATCTTGAGAATCGGATTCACCTTGCCGGACCGCTGGATGAAGCGGCGCTCGATGCCGCCTACCACCGCGCCGACCTGTTCGTGATGGCTTCGCTCTATGAAGGCTATGGCATGGTGATCGCCGAGGCGATGGCGCGCGGGCTGCCGATCGTCACCACGACCGGCGGGGCGCTGGGCGAGACGATGGCTGACGAAGCGGGGCTTAAAGTACCTCCCGGATCGATTCAGGATCTTGCCAAAGCGATTCGGGAAATGCTTGCAAGTCCTTCATTGCGCAGCGCATTTTCCAACGGATCATGGCGTTCCGGGCAACGGCTGCCGGGCTGGGACCAGACGGCGCGGATCATCGCGGACACAATCGGAAAGGCAGTCGCATGAGTTTCTCCGCCGAGTGGCTGGCGCTGCGCGAGCCGGTCGATCATGCCAGCCGCAACGGCACGCTGGCGGACGATGTGACGGCGCATTTTGCCGGGCGCAATCCACTGCGTGTCGTCGATCTTGGCTGCGGCACGGGGTCCAATCTCAGGGCGAGCGTCCGGCGGCTCCCGGTGCTTCAGGACTGGCTGCTGGTTGATTATGATCCCGCGCTGCTGGCTGCCGCGCGCCAGTCGCTGCGCTCCTGGGCGACGACAGCGCGCGAAGATGGCGGGACGCTGGTGATCGCCAAAGCCGGGCGCATCATCCGCGTCTCGTTCCGGCAGGCGGACCTGACCGCCGATCTTGAGCGCGTGCTGGACGAGCGGCCCGACCTCGTCACCGCATCGGCGCTGTTCGATCTGACCTCGGCGCCGTTCATGCAGCGGTTCGCGCGCGCCGTGGCAGCGGCTGGGGCGGCCTTCTACACCGTGCTGACCTATGACGGGCGCGATGCGTTCGCCCCGCCCCATCCGCTCGACAGCGCGGTTATCGACGCGTTCGGTGCGCACCAGCGCGGCGACAAGGGCTTTGGCCCGGCAGCCGGACCGGACAGCGCCGCAGCGCTTGCCGAGGCGTTCCGCAGCGCCGGCTATCGCGTTGCGGAAGCCGACAGTCCCTGGCGGATCGACGACCGCCACCCGGCCCTCGCCGGCCAGTTGCTGGACGGGATCGCGGCAGCGGTGGCGGAAACCGGGCGGATCGACGCCGCCGGGCTGGCCACCTGGCTCGCCTTCCGCCAGCAGCACCGGCGCGACCCGGACGGCCTGATCGTCACCGGCCACCGCGACACGTTCGCCGTGCCTGCGACAGCCTAGTCCCGGCCCGGCAGCATCCGGCTCATCACCCCGTCACGCTTGATGATGAGGTGGTTCATCGCGCCGGCGACATGCAGGACGACGCAGGCCATCAGCAGCTTGACCGCGATCTTGTGGGCACCCAGCAGGGTTTTGGCGAGCGGCTCGTTCTGGCCAAGGATGGCCGGCATGTCGAACAGCCCGAAAATCGTGATCGCGCCGCCATAGGCCGACTTGCCGGCCCAGCCGAGCAGCGGCACGACAAACAGCAGCAGATAGAGCGCATGGTGAACGGCCGACGACACGGTGCGCTCGATCGGCGTCAGCGTCGCATGCGGCGGTGGCGCGCCCGAGCCGGCACGATTGGCAAGGCGCAGCACCATCAGGAACAGCACCGTCATGCCGAACGACCAGTGCAGCCGGTACAGGGTGTCGCCCCAGCCTTCAGGCGGCTTTTCCAGCATGATCCCGAGCGGAATGGTGGCTGCGAGGGCCAGCATGACGAGCCAGTGCAGCGCGATCGCCCGGCCGTTGTAGCGATGAACAGAAACGGTCATCGACGCCTCCCTCGATTGACTGACGCAAGCCTGACACAACGCTGTGCGAAGACAAGGTTGAAATGTCTGATCCGGCTGCCCATTTCCGGTCACAGGAATGGATGCACCGCACGTCCGTTAACCCTGCCAGTCAGACATATGCCGTTCATGTTCATTCTGGTTTATGAGCGGTTTCGTGCGCGAATTCGGGGGAAGGCGGCCCCGCTCTAGTGGCCCGCCGCGCGAGTGAGGCTTGTGATGAGTAAGGCTGAGAGCCTGCTGGGACTTTTTGGTGACGTCCGTACCACCAATGTCGAACGGGCAATTTCGGAATTCCGCTCGGGACGCCCGGTGCTGATCCAGCGGGGACGCCACACCGTGATGGCGGTCGGCGTCGAGGCGATGGAAGCCGAAATGGTCGCCTCGCTGGAGCGGATCGCGCATGGACAGGGCCGGCTGGCATTGCCTGCCGCGCGTCTGCGCCGCCTTGGCCGCGACCGCAAGGAGCCGGGCATCATCGCGTTTCCGGTGATCGATCTCGACCGGATCGGCGCGCTGTCGCTGGCGCTCGATGCGCGGCTCGATGCGCCGATCGCGCCGGTGCATGACATCGACCGCGCCGCGCTGGAGCTGGCCGCGCTGTCGTTGACGCTGCCCGGCGTGTTCCTCGTGCCGCTGAGCGATCGGGTGCCTCCCGGTCTGGTGCGCGTCTCGGCCAAGGCGATCCATGCCTATCGCAAGGCCAATGCCGCCGGGCTGGCGCTGGTGTCGCGCGCGCCGGTGCCGCTGGAACTGGCGGTACGGACCGAATTCGTCGTGTTCCGCGGCGGCGAGGGCCTGCGCGATCAGGTTGCGATCGTCGTCGGCGAACCCGATCTCTCGCGCCCGATTGCGGTGCGGATGCATTCGGCCTGCCTGACGGGCGATCTGTTCGGCTCGCTCAAATGCGATTGCGGCGACCAGCTGCGCTCGACGGTCAAGGCGATGGCCGAGTCCGATGGCGGCATCCTGCTCTATCTCGATCAGGAAGGCCGCGGCAACGGCATCGCCAACAAGATGCGCGCCTATCGCCTGCAATCGCAGGGGTGGGACACCTATGACGCTGACGAAGCGCTCGGGTTCGATCTCGACCAGCGCAATTTCGATTTTGCCGCCGACATGCTCAAGCAGCTTGGCGTCACCTCGGTGCGGCTGATGACCAACAACCCGCTGAAGATCGCGGCGCTGAAGCAGGCCGGGCTCGATGTCGTCTCGGATGAGCGCGTGCTCGGCCGTCCGACGGCGGAGAACGTGCGCTATCTTGCCTCCAAGCGTGACCGGGCCGGGCATTTCCTCGACGTCGACCAGATGGTGGCGCACGCCCCGCGCAAGGACTGACCGGCCGGAACGGGCATTGATCGGGCGGCCCTGCGCTGCGATAAGCGCGGGGTGATTGATTTGCCGCCTGCACGAGGCCCGATGGCTCCCTCCCCGCTTCCCGTTCCCCCGCGCTGGCCGCTGTGGCCCGCCGCAGCTCTGGTGCTGGCCAGCTGGGTGGCCTTTGTCTGGCCATGGCTGTCGGGCGCGGTCACCGTGCCGTGGGATGCGAAGGCGCATTTCTATCCGCAGCTGGTGTTCATGGCGCAATCCTACGCGGGCGGCGACTCGCCGCTGTGGGCGCCGTTCGTGTTCTCCGGCTCGCCGCAGGTGGCCGATCCGCAGTCGCTGATCTTCTCGCCGCCGCATCACCTTCTGGCCCGGCTGAGCGCCGCGCCGGGCTTCATCGCGGCGGATGCGGTGCCGTTCATGGCGCTGCTGGCCGGCGCACTGGCGCTGGTGGTGCTGTTCCGCGACCGGGGCTGGCATCCGGCCGGGGCGGTGGTGGCAGCGATCGCCTTCATGGCCGGCGGCTCGGCAGCCTGGCGCATCCAGCATGTCGGCCAGATCATGAGTCTTGCCTATCTGCCGATCGTGCTGCTGCTGCTCGACCGGGCGCTGCGACGCGGATCGCTGTGGTACGGCATCCTGACGGGGCTGGCCGGCGCGGCGCTGCTGCTCGGGCGTGATCAGGTCGCCGGACTGTCCGCGCTGGTGCTGGCCGCCTACGGGCTGACGCTCATCGCCAGCGAGCGGATCGGCTGGCGGGCCCTGACGCCGTTGATTGCCGGCGCGCTGGTCTGCGGCGGGCTGATCGCGGTGCCGATGCTGATGAGCATGGAGATGGCGGCGGCCTCCAACCGGGCGCTGATCGACTACGATGGCGCGGGTCGCGGCTCGCTGCATCCGGCGGCGCTGCTGACCGGCTTTGTCGCCAACGTGTTCGGCACGGACGGGGAGTTCGCCCAGTTCTGGGGGCCGCCCTCGCCGCTGTGGGGGCCGGTGGATCTCTACATCGCGCGCAACATGAGCAACGTCTATTCCGGCGCGCTGGTGATGCTGGCGCTGGTGTTCGGCGCGGCGGGCGGCGGACTGATGCTGCGCGGGGCGCGCTTTTTCGGCCTCGCCCTGATCGTGACGGGACTGTATGCGCTCGGCCGCTACACGCCGTTGTTCCGGCTCGCCTATGAGGCGCTGCCGGGCGTCAACCTGTTCCGGCGACCGGCGGATGCCACCTTCCTGATCGGCGCGCTGGCTGCCATCGCGGCGGGGCATGTGGTGCATGTGGTGGCCAGCGGGGCGACCGGGTTCGTCACCCGCGCCGGGCGGATCACGCTGTCGGTGTCGTTCGCGGCAGTGGCGAGCACCGTGGCGCTGGCGCTCGCCAAGGGGCGGCTCGGCTATGCCTGGCCGATGATCCTCGAAGGGGCTGGCTGGCTGGCGCTGAGCGTTGCGGTGATCGTTCTCGTGCGACGGTTCTCGGTCGAACGGCCGATGGCCGCGGCGGCCGTGCTCGCCCTGCTGCTGACCGTGGACCTGATCCGCAACAACGGACCGAATGAGTCAACCGCCCTGCCCCCGGCGATGTTCGACGTGCTGCGGCCGGACAGCGCCGATCCGACCATCGCCTTCCTCAGGGACGGCCTTGCCCGGCACCGCAGCGACGACCGGCGCGACCGCGTCGAACTGGCGGCGATCGATTTCCACTGGCCGAACGCCAGCCTGATCCACAGGCTCGACAACACGCTGGGCTACAACCCGCTGCGCAGCGGGCTGTATTCGGCGGCGGTTGGGGCCGGCGACCATGTCGCACTGGCCGACCAGCGCAATTTTCCACCGACCTTCCCGAGTTACGCCTCGCCGCTCGCCGATCTGCTTGGCCTGCGCTACATTGCGACCCGCGCGCCGATCCGCACCCTCGACAAGGCCCTGCCCGAAGGCGGGCTGATCGAGGTGGCGCGCACCGCGACCGCGACGGTCTACGAAAATCCGCGCGCGCTGCCCCGCGTGATGCTGGTGCCGCGCGCCGAGCAGACCTCGTTTGCCCGGCTGCTTGCGACCGGACAGTGGCCGCGCACCGATTTTCAGGACGTCGTGCTGGTCGATACGATGCCGGCGGGCGCGCCCAGAGGCAGCCAGCGCGGCACGGTACGGATCGTGGCTGAGAGCAACCGGCAACTCGACCTTGCGGTCGACGCGCCGGAGGGCGGCTTTGTCGTGCTCAACAGCCCGTGGCATCCGTGGTGGGCCGCGTTCGTCGACGGGTATCCGGCGGAGATCGTCCGGGCGAACCTGCTGTTCCAGGCGGTGCAACTGCCGCCGGGCCGCTATGAGGTGACGTTCCGCTTCTCGCCGATCCGGGGGCTGTTCCGATCGCTGACCGAGCGGATCAGCGGTCGCGCCCCGCGATGATCCGCTCGATTGTCCGGCGGCATTCGGTCAGTTCGAACAGTGCCGACTGCAAGGCGCGGCGGCTGTGCTCGCTGAGCGCCGTGGACGGCGCATAAGCTGCCGCCTCCTCCGCCAGTTCCGGTTCGACCAGCGGTGAATAGCGCGGCGGTGCGGCGTGATCGGCCTCCGGCGGCGGCACCGGCGTGATCGTGCGGCGCACCGTATAGGCGAAACTCGTCTGTGGCGGCGCGACGGGCGGCTCGACCGGCGGATCGATCACTGCCCGCGGCGTGCCTGCCCGCTGCAACCCGCCGCGCATGAACGCGGTCGTACCGGGCTGGCGTGGCAGCGCAACCGGCTCGGCCGCTGGCGGCGGCAGAGGCGGTGCAGGCGAATAGGCCACCGTTGCGGGCGGGGCCGGGACGGGTTCTGCCCACTGGTGCGGCGGGGGGGCGGCAAACTGCGGCTCCAGCCGCTGCCAGTGCTGACCGGCATCAACGCTGTCACCGTGAAACAACGGCGGCGCAACAGGCGCGGAAAAGGCCGGCGCGGGATTGACGGGCGCGGCATTGGCGACCGGGCGCGGCAGAGGCGCAGACACCGGCATCGGCGGCGGCTCATAGGCGGCAGGCCGTTCCAGCGGCGCGTCAGCAGCGTCAATCGGATCGAACCCGTCGTCGCCCTCATCCTCCAGTGCGGGCGTGGCAAAGGCCTGCACCGCCTTTGGCCCCTGCTCCTTGAGGATGCGCTGGACGCCCTTGATCGTATAGCCTTCGGAATACAGCAGATGACGGATGCCTTTCAGCAGTTCAACGTCGTCAGGCCGATAGTATCGACGCCCGCCGCCACGCTTCAGCGGCTTGATCTGGGCAAAGCGCGTCTCCCAGAAGCGCAGGACATGCTGGGGCAGGTCAAGATCGTCCGCCACCTCGCTGATCGTGCGGTATGCATCCGGCGCCTTGTCGATCACGCTGGCCGTCTCCCTCGCCGACGGTGCGAATCAGCACCGCCCGGGAAGATTATTCTTCCTCGTCGGCCACGTCCTGCCCGTTGATGCGGGCTTTCAGCACATTTGACGGCTTGAAGGTCAGTACCCGCCGCGACGTGATCGGCACCTCGACCCCGGTTTTCGGGTTGCGGCCGATGCGCTCGCCCTTGTCACGCACGGCGAACGTTCCGAACGACGACAGCTTGACCGGTTCGCCCTTCTCAAGGCAGGCGGTGATTTCTCCGAGCACCAGTTCGACGAGGTCGGCGGATTCGGCCCGCGAAAGACCAAGGCGCTGATACACCGCTTCGCACAGATCGGCCCGCGTAATCGTTCGTCCCGCCATCATCCACCCCTGCCAAACGTGTCCGCGCCAATTGCTATCGCGCTGATATTCAAGCCGTCTTAGGCAGGAATAGTAATGCGGTCAATGTTTGACTTGCAAAAGCCAAAGAGTCGCAGCACCGAACCGGGCGGACTTACCAGCGCACCAGCGCCGATCCCCAGGTGAATCCGCCGCCCATCGCTTCGAGCATGACAAGATGCCCCTGCTGGATGCGGCCGTCGCGCACGGCGACATCGAGCGCCAGCGGAATCGAGGCGGCGGAGGTGTTGCCATGCCCATCGACCGTGATGACGACCTTGTCGAGCGGAATGCCGAGCTTGTCGGCGCTCGCCGTGATGATCCGGCGGTTGGCCTGATGCGGCACGAACCAGTCGAGCGTCTCCGCGGTCACGCCGGTGGCGGCAAACGCATCGGTGATCACATCGGTGATCATGCCGACCGCATGCTTGAACACCTCGCGGCCCTCCATCCTGAGATGGCCGGCCGTGCCGGTGGTCGACGGGCCGCCATCGACGAACAGCTTGGTCCGGTGCCGCCCGTCCGAGCGCAGATGGGTCGTCAGCACGCCGCGGTCGGCCATGGTGCCGGCCCCGTCCTGCGCTTCGAGCACCACGGCCCCGGCCCCGTCGCCGAACAGCACGCAGGTGGTGCGGTCGTTCCAGTCGAGAATACGCGAAAAGGTCTCGGCACCGATGACCAGCGCGCGGTTGTGAGAGCCGGAGAGGAGGAACTTTTCAGCCGTCGCCAGCGCGAAGATGAACCCCGAGCACACGGCCGCGACATCGAAAGCGACGCCGTGCGTGATGCCAAGATTGTTCTGCACCTGCGTGGCGGTTGACGGGAAGGTATAATCCGGCGTCGCGGTGGCCAGCACGATGAGATCAATGTCGGCGGCGGCAACCCCGGCATGGGACAGCGCCGCCTCGGCTGCGCGGGTCGCCAGCATCGAGGTCGTCTCGCCCTCGGCGGCGACATGACGCTCGCGGATACCGGTCCGCTGGACGATCCAGTCGTCCGAGGTCTCGATGGCGCCGGCAAGTTCGGCATTGGTAACGATGCGGGCCGGCAGGTAGCTGCCGATCCCGCGCACGACGGCGCGGCGTTTCACGATTCCGGCTCCTCCGGCAGCGCCGCATCTTCGGGCGCAATGCGCGAATTGGTGATCATGTCCCGGATACGGGACAACAGTTCGTAGCGCACCATGTCGTAGGCGATATCCACCGCCGAAGCAAAGCCCGTGGCGTCCGTTCCGCCGTGGCTCTTGATGACGATGCCATCAAGGCCGAGGAACACGCCGCCGTTGACCTTGCGCGGGTCCATCTTGTCCTTGAGCGCATCGAACGCGCCCTTGGCGAACAGGTAACCGATCTTGCTCATCAGCGTGCGGCCCATGGCGGCGCGCAGATGCGCGCCGATCTGCTTGGCGGTGCCTTCCGCCGTTTTCAGCGCGATGTTGCCGGTGAAGCCTTCGGTGACGACGACATCCGTGGTGCCCTTGCCGATGTCATCGCCTTCGATGAAACCGTGGTAGCTGAGACACGGCAGGTTGGACTCGCGCAGGATGCGCCCGGCTTCCTTGACCTGCTCGACGCCCTTGATTTCCTCGACGCCGACATTGAGCAGACCGACCGTCGGCTTGTCGAGATCGAACACGATCGAGGCCATGGCAGAGCCCATGATCGCCATGTCGACAAGGTTGCCGGTATCAGCCCCGATCGAAGCGCCGACATCGAGCACGATGGATTCGCCGCGCATCGTCGGCCACATCGCGGCAATCGCCGGCCGGTCGATGCCCGGCATCATCCTGAGGCAGAGCCGCGACATCGCCATCAGCGCGCCAGTGTTGCCGGCCGAGACCGCGACATCCGCCTCGCCCTTCTTGACCGCCTCGATCGCCTGCCACATCGACGACTTGCCGCGGCCCTGGCGCAGGGCCTGGCTGGGCTTGGCATCCATGGCGATGACGACATCGCAGGCGCGGAATTCGCTTTTGGCCGCGAGGCGTGGGTGCCTGGCCAGCAAGGGCCGCACCTCGCTCTCGACGCCGAAGATCAGGAACGTCGAATCCGGATGACGCTCCAGCGCTTTTTCGGCGCCGGGAATGACCACCGGCGGGCCAAAATCGCCGCCCATGGCGTCAAGAGCAATGCGAACCGTCCTGGTCATGCGCGTTCGGGCACTTTCTCCAGTGTGATGTCCTGCCATCGGCAAAGGCGTGCCGCGCACATAAGCACATGCGCCGGCTCTGGCAAGCCCGCGAGGGATCAGCGCGGCGAGTTACCACCGTCCTTGAGCCTGGCGAGCGCCGCGAAGGGCGAGGCCTCGGCCTCCTCCGGCGCATCGGCGAAAGCCGCGCCCGGCGCCCGCGGATAGACCGGCAGTGCCAGCGCCATGAACTCGGTGATGACCTTGCCGAGATCGATCATGCCGTCCTCGATCGGATCGGGCGGATCGTCGGCCTCGAGAATGTCGATGGCGGTGCGCGCGGTGACCGGCGCATCGCGGCGGCGCGGCTCGTCCTCCGGTTCGGCGAACCGCAGTTCGACCGGCTCGCGCAGGCTGAGCGGGAATGGCACCAGAGAGACGACGCAGATGGCCTTGACCTCGGCCGAGACCTCGCCGGTCACGACGATGATGCCGCCCGAGCGCGCCGACAGCCGGAACCTGCCCTTGCAGGCCGAGACTTCGGCAAGGTCGAGGGCCCGCGCCAGTTGCTGACGTTCGGCCGGCGTCGGCTCGACCACGATCTCGATGCCGGCAGGCGGCACGGAGGCCGCCGCAACCGGACGCAGCAGGGGATCGACCCAGCCCGTTGCCTGATCTTTTGACGGAGCCATCGCTTACCCCTCCCTGACGGTCAAGAATGCCGGCAGGTGGCCGGCGACGAGGCGATCGAGCGGCAGCGCCGCCAATGCCACGGAAAACCCGGCAACGGCGGCGACCAGCGCCGCGCCGGCCGGTGCGCCTTCGAGCAGGTTCTTTTCCAGCGCGGCCTTCAGCGCGCCGGCAGGTGCATCGGGCGCCAGCGCCGCGCCGTAGGCAGCAAGCCTGCCGTAGAACGCCGAGGTGAACTTTTTCATCCGCTTGGGCACGCCGACATCGGAAATGCCGACCTCGCGCATCGCCGAATCGACGCCGTCAAACGTCCGGTCGACGAGATCCTGCGCCGCATCGGCGGCGGGCGGCGGCAACTGGGCGAGCCGGCGCAGCACAAGCCCGGCCACCAGCGTCACTGCCTCGAACCGGCCCTCGAACGTGTCAGGAACACCATGATGCCGGTAAAGGTCATAATCGAGCGCGCGCGCCATGATCGCGCCGTAAAGCGGCTCGATGGCTTGGGCGCGGCGGCGCCGGCCGAACAGCGAAGCGATCATGGCCGCGAACCCGATGGAATTGACCGGATGCATGGTTGCAAAATTAACCCTCTCACGATAGCCCTCAGGGATACGATCCTTTCCCTGTCCTTAGACCGGATCGCGCGTTGGAGTAAGAGGCCGATGACCACCGCCCGCACCCTGATGATTGCCGCCGCCCTCGCCGCCCCGCTGGCCCTTGCCGGTTGCGGCGCAGAGCCTGTGACGCGCGGCTATGTGCTCGATGAACGGGCGCTGGAGCAGATCAAGCCCGGATCGAGCGCGGAAAGCGTCGTTTTGATCATGGGGACGCCTTCGGTCGTTTCCACCGTCGGCGGCAAGGGCTACTACTACGTGTCGCAGAAGCTGTCCCAGCGCTATCAGTTCATGAACAAGGCGATCACCGACCAGCGCGTGATCGCCATCCATCTCGACAAGAACAACAAGGTCGAGCGGGTGGCCCATTACGGCATGGAAGACGGCAAGGTGTTCGACTTCATCTCCGGCAGGACGCCGACCGGCGGCGAGGAGCTGACCTTTGTCCGCCAGCTGCTGCGCGCCTCGAACTTCGGCCAGCCCGGCACATCGATCCAGCCCGGCCAGTAAGCGGGGACGACCCGGACGGCTGTGCGAAAGGCTCCCTTCCCGGGAGCCTTTTTGCTGTCAGCCGATGTCGGGGTTGCCCTTGCCGGGGCGGGCCCGTGCCAGCACCAGATAGCCGGCCAGACCGGACAGCAACGAGCCGGCAAGCACGCCGACCTTGACCTCGTCCTGAAGCAGGGCATTGGTCGGAAAGGCCAGCAGGCCGATGAACAGGCTCATCGTGAAGCCGATGCCGCACAGCAGCGCGACGCCGTAAAGCTGAGCCATGCTGGCCCCGTCAGGCTTCTGCGCAATGCCCAGCCGCACCGCCAGATAGGACGCGCCGAACACGCCGATCTGCTTGCCGAAAAACAGGCCGAAGGCGATGCCGAGCGGCACGGTATCGACCAGAATTGACGGCGACATGCCGGAAAACGCCACGCCGGCGTTGGCGAAGCCGAAAATCGGCACCACAAGGAACGCGACCGGACCATGCAGCGCATGTTCCAGCCGCAGCAGCGGCGCGCCGCGATCAAGCTCCTGCCTGCTGACCGTCAACGGAATCATCAGCGCAATCGCGACACCGGCGAGCGTGGCGTGAACGCCCGATTTCAGCACCAGAACCCACAGGACGCAGCCCAGCAGCAGATAGGGCATCAGCATCGCGACGCCGCGCCGATTGAGGACAAACAGGATCGCCAGCACCAGCGCCGATGCCGCCAGATAGGGCATCGACAGGTTGGCCGTATAGAACAGCGCGATGATCACGACCGCCGCCAGATCGTCGATGATGGCCAGCGCGGCCAGAAATACCTTCAGCGACGTGGGCACGCGCGAGCCGAGCAGCGCCAGAACGCCGAGGGCAAAGGCGATGTCGGTGGCCGTGGGGATCGCCCAGCCGCGCAGATACTCCGAATTCGCGCGGTTGAACGCCACATAGATCAGCGCCGGGGCGACGATGCCACCCAGCGCCGCCAGACCCGGCAGCGCCCGCGCCGGCCAGGTCGACAGTTCGCCTGCGACGAATTCGCGCTTCACTTCCAGCCCGACGAGCAGGAAGAAGACCGCCATCAGCCCGTCGTTGATCCAGTGCAGGATCGACAGCCCGCCGACATAGGTCTTCAACGTCGCGAAATAGGCCCCGGACAGCGGCGAATTGGCGACGATCAGCGCCAGTGCCGCAACCACCATCAGGACGATGCCACCGGCGGCCTCGCTGCGGAGAAAATTGCGAAGGGTATTGCCAAGTCTCGCCCGGACCACGCTGTCACCTCCTCCAGATCGTCGACGTCTGACTGCTGCTGCCCTTCCCTGCTGGACCATTCCGCAGGCTGGCGCAAATAAAAAAGGGCGGGAAAACCCGCCCTTTTCCGAGATTTCTTCGCCCGACAGATCAGGCGTGCGCGAGGATCGCCAGCAGCAGCAGGGCCACGATGTTGGTGATCTTGATCGCCGGGTTGACGGCCGGGCCGGCAGTGTCCTTGTAGGGGTCGCCGACGGTGTCGCCGGTGACGGACGCCTTGTGCGCATCCGACCCCTTCAGGTGCTTGACGCCGTCCTTGTCGACGAAGCCATCCTCGAACGACTTCTTGGCGTTGTCCCACGCGCCGCCGCCCGAGGTCATCGAGATGGCGACGAACAGGCCGTTGACGATCACGCCAAGCAGCGAGGCGCCGAGGGCAGCGAAGGCCGAGGCCTTCGACCCCGAGATCGCCAGCACGCCGAAGTACGCGACGATCGGGGCCAGAACCGGCAGCAGCGAGGGGATGATCATCTCCTTGATGGCCGACTTGGTCAGAAGATCGACCGCGCGGGCATAGTCAGGCTTCTGCGTGCCTTCCATGATGCCGGGCATCTCGCGGAACTGGCGACGGACTTCCTCGACCACCGAACCCGCTGCCTTGCCGACCGCGGTCATCGCGATGCCGCCGAACAGGTAGGGGATCAGGCCACCGAAGATCAGGCCGGCCACGACATAGGGGTTCGACAGGTCGAACGAGACCGTGCCGATGTTCTTGAAGTAGCTGAACTGCGTTGCGCCCGCCTTGTTGGCCTCAGTAATGAAGTAGTTGAGGTCATAGGCATAGGCAGCGAACAGCACCAGCGCGCCAAGGCCGGCCGAACCGATGGCATAGCCCTTGGTCACCGCCTTGGTGGTGTTGCCGACCGCGTCGAGCGCGTCGGTCGAATGACGCACTTCCTTGGGCAGGCCCGCCATTTCGGCAATGCCGCCGGCGTTGTCCGTCACCGGGCCGAAGGCGTCGAGCGCAACGATCATGCCGGCGAGTCCGAGCATGGTGGTCGCCGCGATCGCGGTGCCGAACAGGCCGGCGAGCTGGAAGGTGACGATGATGCCGCCGACGATGACCAT
>CALCZO010000207.1 GCA_937903315.1 uncultured Alphaproteobacteria bacterium | reverse complement strand
CTCCCCCGCCGAATGGAACGCCCGTCTGATGGTGGTGATGGGGGTGTCGGGCTGCGGCAAGTCGAGCGTCGGGCAGGGGCTGGCCGATGCCCTCGGCGGCACATTTCACGATGGCGATTCGTACCATCCGGCCGCCAACATCACCAAGATGAGCCGTGGCGAGCCGCTGGTCGATGCGGACCGGTGGCCCTGGCTGGAGGCGCTGGCGCGCGGCCTTGCCGGTGATCCCGGTCTTGCTGTCGGCGGCTGCTCGGCGCTGAAACGCACCTATCGCGACCGTATCCGTACGACGGCCGCCGAGCCGGTGCTGTTCATCCATCTCGCCGGTTCGAAGGAGCTGATCTGGTCGCGCATGGCGGTGCGCAAGGACCATTTCATGCCCGTTTCGCTGCTCGACAGCCAGTTCGCGACGCTGGAGACGCCGCAGCCGGACGAGCCGGTGCTCAGTGTCGACATCGCCGCGCCGGTGCCCGATCTCGTCAAGGCCATCGCCGCGGCGCTTGGACGTTGAGACTCAGCCGTCGATATCGAAGCTGACGCCCTGCGCCAGCGGCAGGGTCGTGCCGAAATTGACCGTGTTGGTCGCCCGCCGCATATAGGCCTTCCACGCGTCCGATCCGGCCTCGCGCCCGCCTCCGGTCTCCTTTTCGCCACCGAACGCGCCGCCGATTTCCGCGCCCGATGGACCGATGTTGACGTTGGCGATGCCGCAATCGGAACCCGAGGCCGAGACGAACCGTTCGGCCTCGCGCATGTCGAGCGTGAACAGCGACGAGGACAGCCCGGCAACGACCGCATTCTGCAGCGCGACCGCCTCGGCAAAATCGCGGTATTTCGTGACGTAGAGGATCGGCGCGAAGGTTTCGTGCAGCATCGGTCCGGTCTGTTCCGGCATCTCGACCAGCGCCGGGCGGACGTAATACGCGCCCTCTCCGCCGATGCCGGCAACGCGTCCTCCGCCATGCACGCTCGCACCGGCCAGTCGCGCCGCCTTCAGCGCCGCGTCCATGCCCTCACAGGCCTGCCGGTCGATCAGCGGGCCGACAAGCACGCCCGCCTCGCGTGGATCGCCGATCCGCACGCTGGCATAGACCTTGGTCAGTCGAGGCACGAGCGCCTGATAGACGCTGTCGTGCACGAACAACCGCCTGAGCGTGGTGCAGCGCTGGCCGGCGGTGCCGATGGCGGCAAAGGCAATCCCGCGCAGGGTGAGATCGAGATCAGCGCTGGGCGCGACAATCGCCGCGTTGTTGCCGCCGAGTTCAAGGATCGCACGGGCAAAGCGCTGGGCAAGGCGTGGGCCGACCTTGCGGCCCATCGCGGTCGAACCCGTGGCCGAGACGAGCGGCACGCGCGGATCGTCGACCAGTCCCTCGCCAACCTCCGGCCCGCCGATGATCACCTCGCTCAGCCCGGCAGGAACCGCGCCGTTGCCGGCCCGCTCGAACCGTTCGGCTGTGCGCATGACGATGGCCTGTACGGCAAGCGCCGTCAGCGGTGTTTTCTCCGACGGCTTCCAGACGACGCTGTTGCCGCAGACGAACGCCAGCGCCGCATTCCAGGACCACACCGCCACGGGGAAATTGAACGCCGAGATCACACCCACCGGCCCGAGCGGATGCCAGGTTTCCATCATCCGGTGATCGGCCCGCTCGGTGGCGATGGTCAGCCCGTAAAGCTGGCGCGACAGGCCGACGGCGAAATCGCAGATGTCGATCATCTCCTGCACCTCGCCGAGCCCTTCGGAGAGGATCTTGCCGGCCTCGATGGTGACCAGCAGGCCGAGATCGGCCTTGGCGGCACGCAGCTCCTCGCCCATGAGGCGGACAAATTCGCCGCGCCGCGGCGCGGGCACGGTGCGCCAGCTCAGGAACGCGGCATGCGCCCGGCCGATGGCCGCGCTGACCTCGCCCTTGCCCAGGCTGTGCACATGCGCCAGCGTCTCGCCGGTAATCGGCGAGCGCGCCGGGATGCCGGACGACGTCAGCGCCGAATCCGGAACGCCGAGCCGGGCGAGAAGCGGGAGGGTCTGTGCGGAAAGCGAACCGGTCATGACATGGCCCCTTGATGGATTGCACCGGTGTGTTAGCCCGGTTCGGGCATTGATTCAAAGGCAATAGATCATGGTCGAGACATGGGATGTGGTCATCGCCGGCGGCGCGGCCATGGGATCGTCGCTCGCCTGCCACCTGATGGCCGAGCCCGGCTTTTCCGGCCGCGTGCTGGTGATCGAGCGTGACCGGACCTATGCGCAGGCGGCTTCGGCGCTGTCGGCCAGCTCGATCCGCCAGCAGTTCTCGCAGCCGGTCAACATCGCGATTTCGCTCCACGGCATCGCCTTCCTGCGCGAGATCGGCGATCGCCTCGCCGTCGACGGCGACCGGCCCGACATCGGCCTGCGTGAGGGCGGCTATCTCTATGTCGCCCATGACCACGGCTTTGCGGTGCTGAAGGAGAACCATGTCGCGCAGGTGGCGCTTGGCGCCGACATTGCGCTGATGGACCGGTCCGCGCTCGCCGCGCGGTTTCCGTTCCTGTCGACGGACGATCTGGCCGGCGGCAGCTTCGGCGTCAGCGGCGAAGGCTGGTTCGACGGCTATCAGCTGATGCAGGCGTTCGGGCGCAAGGCGCGGTCGCTCGGAGCGGTCTATCGCGAGGCGGAGGTCGCGGGGGTGGACCGGCAGGGCGATCATATTGCCGCCATCACCCTCAGCGACGGCAGCCGCATCGCCTGCGGCGCCTTCGTCAACTGCGCCGGGGCCTGGGGCGCACGCACGATAGCCGCGCACTGTGGCGTACCGCTGCCGGTCTATGCCAAGAAACGCAGCGTGTTTTCGTGGACCTGCCAGACCAAACTGAGTGGCTTTCCGCTGCTGATCGACACCTCCGGCGTCTGGTGCCGGCCCGAGGGCGAGGGCTTCATCGGCGGCTATTCCCCGCCCGACGACAGCGAAACCGATGAAGGCCGCGATTTCGATGTCAACTGGCACGAGTTCGACGAGGTGATCTGGCCCTCGCTCGCGGTGCGCATCCCCGCCTTCGAGGCGATCCGGCCCGGCCGCGCCTGGGCCGGGCATTACGACATGAACCTTCTCGACCACAATGCCGTTGTCGGGCGGATGGGCGAGTGTGCCAATGGCTACATCGCCGCCGGGTTTTCCGGCCACGGGCTTCAGCAATCGCCCGCCGTGGGTCGCGGGCTGGCCGAACTGATCACGTATGGTGGCTACCGAACCCTCGATCTCAACGATCTCGGCTACGGGCGGATCGCCGCAGGCCGTCCGTTGCGCGAGAAGAACGTGATCTGACCGCCGTCTTGCTTACAGCAATCCGCGCCGGCTGAGATTGCGCATCAGGTGGCTGACGCCGAAGGTCCATTCGGGTGCCGTGTCCGAATGGGTCATCCGGTTGACCAGACTGCCGAGCTTGGGCGCGGCGATGGTGACGAGATCGCCGAGCTTGTGGGTAAAGCCCTTGCCCGCGCCGCCGCGGTCCTTGGTCGGGGCGAACATCGTGCCCAGAAACAGCACCGCGCCATCGGGATACTGGTGATGCCGCCCGATCATCTGCCGGACGAGATCGGCCGGATCGCGCGAGATTTTCGCGACATTCGACATGCCCTCGAGCACGAATCCGTCGTCGCCTTCGACCCGAAGCGTCACTTCGGTGGTGCGGACGTCATCGAGACTGAATGTCGCGTCGAACAGTCGGATCAGCGGGCCGATCGACGAGGACGCGTTGTTGTCCTTGGCCTTCGACAGCAGCAGCGCCGAGCGGCCCTCGACATCGCGCAGGTTGACATCGTTGCCGAGCGTCGCCCCGACAATCGCGCCCTGCGCGGTGATGATCAGCACCACCTCCGGCTCGGGATTGTTCCACTGGCTGATCGGATGCAGGCCCGCATCCATGCCGGTGCCGACCGACGACAGCACCTGCGCCTTGGTGAAGATCTCGGCGTCCGGGCCGATGCCGACCTCGAGATACTGG
>CALCZO010000206.1 GCA_937903315.1 uncultured Alphaproteobacteria bacterium | reverse complement strand
AGAGCATGATGGGGGCGATTTCAAGACGCCGCCGACCGAATTTTCAGAAAGCTCTGCCGGAAACGATCACGCAACGCGCGTCTTTGCTGCCTGCACGGCTGCACCGATCATGGCAGATACGCCCTCGTCGAGCACGGTTTCGGGAACGACACCGGACTCGGGACCCAGTCGGCCTGCTCCGGTCAGGGTGGCGACACCATGGGCGAGAGACCAGATCTTGACGGCTAGTCCAAGGCAATCGGCCGGGCGCAGGCCGGCCGGTGCCAGCGTCGTCCCGAGCCCGCCGACCAGCGTATCGAAGGCGATCTGCCCGGCGCGGACCAATTCTGGGTCGGTGTGGTTGATCGGAGAGGAAAACATTGCGGCGTAGGCACCGGGCCGCTCGCGCGCAAAGGCGAGATAGGCGCTGCCCATCGCACGAAAACCGGCCGGACCGGCCGAGGCTGCGGCGCCAGCACCGCGCAACCGGGCGGAAAAGTCCTCGAAACCGCGACGCGCCACCGCGCCGATCAGCCGATCAAGATCAGCATAGTGGCGATAGATGGCCGCAGAACTCACCCCGGCCATCCGCGCCATTTCCGAGAGTGACAAACCGGCCGGGCCGCGCTCGGCGATCATTGCCTCGGCGACATCGAGCAATGTCTCCTTGAGATTGCCGTGGTGGTAGCTGCCCTCCGGCTTGCGGAACGAGAACAGGCCCATCGGGCAGGGGGCGGGGCGGCGGGACATGGGTCGTTGTTAGCGCATGTGACGCCGCGCTGCAAAGCACGACCGATTGCATCGTGGCGGTCAACGTCCTAAGCGGTTCGGGACATGACAGCGGAGTTGGATGATGTTGCGTGCCCTCGACCTTGCCGAAGCGCTGGATGGCGGCGATCTGACGCCCGGCGGCGTTGTCGAACTGATTGTCGAGGCAATCGACGACTGCGAGCGCGACATCCGGGCGTTTGCCCACCTCGATCTGACCGCGCTTCGGCTCGCCGCGGCGCGGGCACGCACCGATACGCCGCTGTGCGGCCTGCCGGTGGCCTTCAAGGACATCATCGAGACGGCTGACCTGCCGACCGAATACGGCTCGCCGATCTATGCCGGCTGGCAGCCGCGCGCCGATGCGCCGATCGTTGTCCAGACGCAGGCGGCGGGAGGATTGCTGCTCGGCAAGTCGGTGACGACGGAGTTTGCCTTCCTTGAACCGTCGGTCACGGTCAACCCGCACCACAGGGACCATACGCCGGGTGGGTCCTCCTCCGGTTCGGCGGCCGGGGTTGCAGCCGGAATGATGCCGCTGGCCTTCGGCACGCAGACCGGCGGTTCGGTCATCCGCCCGGCGAGCTTCTGCGGCGTTGCCGCGATCAAGACCTCGTTCCGCCTGTTGCCGATGGTGGGGATCAAACCGGGTGCGTGGACGCTCGACACGCTCGGCCTGTTCGGCGCCCGGGTGGTTGATCTTGCCTTCGGGCTTGCGGCGATCACGGGACGCGATCTGAGGGTGGACGGCCGTGATTTCGGCACTCCGACCTTTGCGGTCTCGCGCATGCCCTTCGCCGGAGCGGCGTCGCCCGAGGCCGAAGCGGCGCTGTCGGCTGCGATCCGTGCGGTAGAGAAGGCCGGGGCACGGGTTGTCGATGTCGATCTGGGCATGTTCGCCGAGGCGCAGGCCGCTCACGCGACGCTCTATGATTACGAGGGCGGCGTCGCGCTGGCCTGGGAAATCGCCGAGCGCCGGGCTCAGCTTTCGGAGGTTCTGCTGTCGAAATTCGCTCCGGCCGTCCCGATCGCGCACGAGGCCTATGATGTTGCGCGCGGCGTCGCCAAGCGTGCCCGTCGGCAGGCGCGCGAGGTGTTCGGCGCCTTCGATGCGCTGTTGACCTATGCCGCGCCGGGGGCGGCTCCTGACCGGACGACCACCGGCGAGGCGACGTTCAACAAGCTGTTCACGCTGCTGGGTACGCCGTGCGTTGCCGTTCCGGGCTGTCGGTCATCAGACAACCTGCCGGTTGGCATCCAAGTCGTGTCGCGGTTCGGCGCTGATGATCGCGCGCTTGCCGCGGCCAGTTATGTGGAGAAGGCACTAAAATTCTGATTATGCTTAATAGACGCTTTTTGGCGAATTGAATTCGCTGATCATTACTTGTCCGGAATACGTTTTTTAAGCTTGTGCCATCGGCGTCTTGTCCACAGGGAGGGCGGGGGGCTTCACAAACGTGAAGAATTTGCTAACATCGGATCACGGCAACAGAAAAGGGGTGTCTCTATGGGACTTGCCTTGAGGCTGGATGTGATTGCGCTGACTGCGGCGTTCGTCGTGCTGGCGGGCATTCTGCTCGGAGCGTTCTGAGCGGCCAGACCAGTTGGCTCGGGCGGCGAGCCCGGACCTGTTGCACCCGTTGCGTAGGACGCCGCCCTCCGGGGCGGTTTTCCGTTTCCCGGAGCAGACGGGGCGTCTTAGCCTGACCTTAAGCTCTCTCAGGCGACAAAGAGGGCGACGGCCCGCCGCCGCTCCGGAGTTGCCGCCGCTGTGATCCTTTCGCCGTCCGCCGATCGCCTTCCCGCCATTCCTGCCGTTCTGCCGGGCCTCGATGGCGTGCGGGCGATCAGCATCCTTCTGGTGATGATCTCGCATTCAGGTCTGGCGCATGTCGTGCCCGGCGTGTTCGGCGTGACGCTGTTCTTCTTCATCAGCGGTTTTCTGATCACGACCCTGATGCTGGTTGAATTCCGGCGTGACGGCCGGCTGGCGATCGGCGCATTCTACATGCGTCGGCTGATCCGCCTCTATCCGCCGCTGATCGTGTCAATCGGCGTGACGGTGCTGGTGATGGCGCTCTACGGCATTCATGTCCACCCGCTCGGCATTCTCGGCGCATTGGCCTATCTCGCCAATTATCTGGCGATCTTCCGGCCCGATCTTGTCGCCGGGCTCGGCGGACAGCTCTGGTCGCTGGCGGTCGAGGAGCATTTCTATTTCGTCTACCCGCTGGTGATGACCGTGCTGCTCGCCCGGCCGCGGCTGGCGTTGCCGGCGCTGGCTCTGGTGTGCCTCGCGTCCCTGATGGTGCGGGTCTATGTCGTCATCAACCACACCGACATTGCGACCGACTACACCGGCAAGGCGACCGAGACGCGGCTCGATTCCATTCTCTATGGCGCGATGGCTGCGCTGATGTGGTGGAGCGCCCGGGGGCGGGCCGTGATGGACTGGCTGATCCGTCCGTCGGGCTTGATGGTTGCAGGGCTGCTGATCGTCTACACGCTGGCCTATCGCAATCCGGTCTTCCGGGAAACGCTGCGCTACTCCCTGCAGGGGCTGGCCCTGATGCCGCTGGTTGTGGCTGCCACCGTGGCCGGCACGCTGCCCCGCATCACCGCCCTGCTCGAAGCCGAGCCGGTGCGCTGGATCGGCCGGCTCAGCTATTCGCTGTATCTGTGGCACATCCTCGGTCTCGATCTCGGCGAACGGCTGATGGCGGCGGCAGGATTGCCGTTCGTGGCCGGCGTCGCCCTGGGCTGGCTGCTGTCGTTCGGGTTTGCCATCGCCTCTTACCGGTTCGTCGAAAAGCCGTTCTTTGCCCTGCGCAAGCGGTTCGGCTCGAACGTGCAGGCAACCGCGCACGGCGCCGCCTGAGCTTCAGGCCGGGTGCAGGCGCAGCACCTGCCCGTTGCGGGCATCGGTGAGCAGGTAGACCAGCCCGTCCGGCCCCTGTCGCACATCGCGGAAGCGATGGCCCAACCCGGACAGCAACCGCTCCTCGCCGGTGACGCGCTCGCCGTCGAGGCGGAGGCGGGCGACCAGGGAGCCGGCCAGTGCGCCGACCAGCAGGCTGCCGCGCCATTCCGGAAAGGCCGATCCTGTACAGAACGCCAGCCCCGAGGGCGCGATCGACGGGTCCCAGTAATGCAGCGGCTGCTCCATGCCGGTCTTTTCGGTGCCCGTACCGATCTTCGCGCCGGAATAATCCTTGCCGTAGGTGATCACCGGCCAGCCATGGTTGCGACCGGCCAGCGGGCGGTTGAGTTCGTCGCCGCCCATCGCGCCATGTTCGACGCTCCAGAGCTGGCCGGTGACCGGATGCAGCGCGGCGCCCTGAATGTTGCGATGGCCGTAGGACCAGATCTTGGGCAATACGCCGGGCTTGCCGACAAAGGGGTTGTCGGGCGGCACGCTGCCATCGGGCCGGATTCGGATCACCTTGCCGTAATGGGTGGACAGGTCCTGCGCCTTGTCGCGCTCGCCACGGTCGCCCAGCGTCAGGAAGAGCGTGCCATCGCGCGCCGGCACGATGCGCGAGCCAAAGTGCACACCGCCCCGCCCGGCCGGTTGCTGGCGGAAGATCACCGTGACCGCATCCAGCCGCGTCATGTCCCCGGACAGGGTGGCACGCGCCAGCGAGGTTGCTCCCCCGCCATCGCGGGCTTCGGCGAACGACAGGTACAGGGTGCGGCTGGCCGCAAAATCCGGCGCAAGTGCAATGTCGAGCAATCCGCCCTGTCCGCGCTGCCAGACCGCGGGAACACCGCTGATCGGCGCGCCGATCACTCCGGCCGGGGTGATGCGGCGCAGGCGGCCGGGCCGTTCGGTGACCAGCATCGTGCCATCGGGGAGAAAGGCCAGACCCCAGGGATTTTCCAGCCGATCGGTGACGGTTTCCACCCGGACATTCGGCGCGGCGCGGCCGATGGCGGGCATGGCACAGGTCGCAGCCAGTGCGCCCATCGCGCGCCGGCGGGTCATCCCGGTCATTCTGTCTCTCCCTTGCTGACGCCAGCCTCGATCCTGATCGTGGCATCATTGCGGTGGTGTATCTGTCCTCGACATGATCCTGCGCAAGGACAGATCGATCATCGGTGCTAGCCTGACATCGTTCAAGGCCACCACGAATGAAAGAGGTCGTCTCCATGCGTTCAATCAGCCGAATTCTTGCGCAATGCGCGCTTCTGCTCGGGCTCGCGCTCGCGCCGACGCTTGCGCTGGCGCAACAGCCAGCCCCTGTTGCGCCAGCCCCTGTCGTGCAGGCGACTCCGGCCGCCAAGCCGGCCGATCCGAAGGCTCTGGCCGTCGGCAGTGTCATCCAGCTCAAATCCGGCGGTCCGAAGATGACCATCATCGCGATGACTGACGGGGCTGTGCGGACACAATGGTACAATACCAGCACGCATGTGTTCGTGATGGCCGATTTTCCGCAGGCGGCGGTCAAGCTGGCGGATGACGACGACGACGATGATGACGATGACGATGACGACGATGACGACGATGAGGACGAGGACGAGGATTGATCCTCACGCCTGAATGGCGCACCCGCCGGGGCGCCAGCGGCGCCCTGTCAGCGTTTCCACCGCCGGCCGGCTGGCAGGCTTGCGCCGCCTTTCGGCCTCGGCGAGCCTGACAGCGGCACTTCCCGATCTGTGCCGGGGCCCATGGCATCGAGCGAGGGTTTGGCGGCGCGGGTCGGTGGCAGGTTTGCGGCAGCGCCGTAGGGGCTGGCGGCCGCCCGGCCGGCTTTCGCGATCACGCTCGACTGGCGCGCGGAGGGAGCCTCGCCGACCGCCAGTTCGGTGGCGCGCAGGCGTTTCAGTTCGTCGCGCAGACGGGCGGCCTCCTCGAAGTTGAGATCGGCGGCCGCTTCCCGCATCCGCTTTTCGAGATCGGCCAGAGTCGCCTCGAAATTGTGGCCGATGGTCGCGGCATCGGCGAGGCCCTTGTCCACCGTCACCCGGTCGCGCTCGTAGGGCGAGTTCATGATGTCCGAAATGTCGCGGCGCACGCTCTCGGGCGTGATGCCATGGGCGACGTTGTAGGCTGTCTGCTTCTCGCGGCGGCGGGTCGTCTCGGCCATCGCGCGGTTCATCGAGCCGGTGATGTGGTCGGCGTAGAGGATCACCCGGCCATCGACATTGCGGGCGGCGCGGCCGATGGTCTGCACGAGGCTGGTTTCCGAGCGCAGGAAGCCTTCCTTGTCGGCATCGAGAATGGCGACAAGACCGCATTCGGGGATGTCCAGTCCCTCGCGCAGCAGGTTGATGCCGATCAGCACATCGAACGTACCGAGCCTGAGGTCGCGGATGATCTCGATCCGCTCCAGCGTGTCGATATCCGAATGCATGTAGCGCACGCGTACGCCGTGATCATGCAGGTATTCGGTCAGGTCCTCGGCCATGCGCTTGGTCAGCACGGTGACCAGAGTGCGATAGCCACGTGCGGCCACCTCGCGCACTTCTCCGACAAGATCATCGACCTGACTGCGGGCCGGACGGACGATGACCTCCGGGTCGATCAGCCCTGTCGGGCGGATCACCTGCTCGGTAAAGACGCCGCCGGTCCGGTCCATCTCCCAGGTGCCGGGGGTAGCGGAGACATAGACCGACTGCGGCCGCATCGCGTCCCACTCCTCGAAGCGCAGCGGGCGGTTGTCCAGACAGGAGGGGAGGCGGAAGCCGTATTCGGCCAGTGTTGCCTTGCGCCGGAAGTCGCCTTTGTACATCGCGCCGATCTGCGGGATCGTGACGTGGCTCTCGTCGGCGAAAACCAGCGCATTGTCGGGCAGGTATTCGAACAGGGTCGGCGGCGGCTCGCCCGGTTTTCTCCCCGTAAGGTAACGCGAATAGTTCTCGATCCCCTGACACGATCCGGTCGATTCCAGCATTTCGAGATCGAACACGGTGCGCTGTTCGAGCCGTTGTGCCTCGATGTAGCGGCCGGTGCGGTTGAGGTCCTCAAGGCGCTGTTTCAGTTCCGCCTTGATGCTTTTCACCGCCTGCGTCAGCGTCGGGCGCGGCGTGACATAGTGCGAATTGGCATAGACCTTGACGAATTTGAGGTCATTGGTCTTCTGCCCGGTCAGCGGATCGAACTCCTGGATGCTCTCGATCTCGTCGCCGAACAGGCCGATGCGCCATGCCCGGTCCTCGGCATGGGCCGGAAACAGCTCGATGGTGTCGCCGCGCACGCGGAAGGTGCCGCGCGTGAAATCGTGGGAAATGCGCTTGTACTGCAGGGCGACAAGATCGGCGATCAACTGCCGCTGCTCGATGGTCTCGCCAACCTGAATCGAAAACGTCATCGCGGTGTAGGTCTCAACCGAGCCGATGCCGTAGATGCAGGAGACGGAAGCGACGATGATGGCGTCGTCACGTTCCAGCAACGCGCGGGTGGCCGAATGGCGCATCCGGTCGATCTGCTCGTTGATGGTCGATTCCTTGGCGATGTAGGTATCGGTGCGCGGTACGTAGGCTTCGGGCTGGTAGTAGTCGTAATACGAGACGAAATACTCGACCGCATTGTCGGGAAAGAAGCTCTTGAACTCGCTGTAGAGCTGGGCCGCCAGCGTCTTGTTCGGCGCAAGGATCAGCGCCGGGCGCTGTGTCGCCTCGATCACCTTCGCCATGGTGAAGGTCTTGCCCGAGCCGGTGACCCCGAGGAGCACCTGATCGCGTTCCGCCCCCTCGATGCCGCCGACAAGATCGGCGATCGCTGTCGGCTGGTCGCCCTTGGGTTCGAACGGGGAGGCAAAGCGGAACCGGATGCCGCCCTCGGTCTTGTCCGGCCGCGGCGGGCGATGCGGCGTCCAGGCGCGCGTCTTGTCGATGAAGGGCGAGCCATCCTTGAGCAGTTGCTCGAGTGCGCTGGTCGTCGCCTGCACACCGGCGGTGGAGGTCAGTACCGTCTCGTCGTCGAAATCGTCGCGGCTGAGCGCCTGCATCTCCGGCGGCAGGACCGGCAGGTCGACCGGCACGTCGAGCGCACGGCCGAGCGTTTCGTCGATGCCGTGCACCGCGCCGGCAAACGCAGACTGCGGCGCTTCGCCGAGGCCCGGCGGTCTTTCCAGCGCGGGATTGAGCAGCGCGGCAAGATGCGTGTCGAGCGGCTGGAGCTGCTGCCTGGAAGCTTTGGAGTTGGGCGTGCGGGGCGTCTTGGCCATGGCCTCTATATGGGGCAAATCGCGAACGATGGGGAGGGGTGGCATTGACTTTTCCCCGCCCTGCCGGTTCAACCCGGCATCATGACCGATGCTCCGCACAGCCGCCGCCGCACGTTTGCCATCATCTCGCATCCTGACGCGGGCAAGACCACGCTGACCGAAAAGCTGCTGCTGTTCGGCGGGGCGATCCAGCTTGCGGGCGAGGTCAAGGCCAAGGCCGGGCGCCGCCAGACCAACTCGGACTGGATGGCGATCGAGCGCCAGCGCGGCATTTCGGTGATCACTTCGGTGATGACGTTCGAGTATCGGGATTGTGTGCTCAACCTGCTTGATACGCCGGGCCATGAGGACTTCTCCGAAGACACCTACCGCACGCTGACGGCGGTCGATTCGGCGATCATGGTCATCGACGCGGCCAAGGGCATCGAGGCCCGGACGCGCAAGCTGTTCGAGGTGTGCCGGCTGCGCGATATCCCGATCATCACCTTCATCAACAAGGTCGACCGCGAGACGCGCGACCTGTTCGATCTGATCGACGAGATCGAGAAGACGCTGGCGCTCGATTGCGCGCCGATGAACTGGCCACTCGGCAAGGGCAAGGATTTCGCCGGCACGTACGACCTGTACGACCGGTCGGTGCGCCAGCTCGACGCGGACGAGAACGCCTTTCCCGTCTCCGGTCCGGACGACGCCTACATCAAGGGGCTGCTGCCCGGCCCCGGCGTCTACGATGCCTTTGCCGAGGAGGTGATGCTGGCGGCAGACGGGCTGAAGACATTCGACCGTGACGCCTTCCTCGAAGGCCATCTGACCCCGGTCTACTTCGGCTCGGCGCTGAAGAACTACGGCGTGCGCGACCTGATCGACGCGCTCTGTGCCTTCGCCCCCAGCCCGCGCGAGCAGAAGGCCGACCGCCGCATCGTGGCGGCGGGCGAGAAGCGGATGAGCGGTTTCGTGTTCAAGATCCAGGCGAACATGGACCCCAACCACCGCGACCGCATCGCGTTCATGCGCGTCACCTCCGGCACGCTGGAGCGCGGCATGAAGGCCAAACTGGTCCGCACCGGCAAGCCGATGACGATCTCTGCGCCGATGTTCTTCTTCGCCCGCGACCGGCAGATCGCCGATGAGGCCTGGGCCGGCGATATCGTCGGCATTCCCAACCACGGTACCCTGCGCATCGGCGATACGCTGACCGATGGTGAGGATCTGGTGTTCAAGGGCGTGCCGAGTTTTGCGCCGGAAATCCTGCGCCGCGTCAAGCTGAAGGACGCGATGAAGGCCAAGAAGATGAAGGAAGCGCTGCAGCAGATGGCCGAGGAGGGCGTGGTGCAGGTGTTCTCGCCGCATGACGGCGCACCGGCCATCGTCGGCGTCGTCGGCGCGCTGCAGCTCGATGTGCTGCGCGAGCGGATGGCGGCTGAATATTCGATCCCGGTCGAGTTCGAGCCGAGCCAGTTCAACGTCGCCCGCTGGATTGCGCCCAAGGGCACGGCAGCGGAGTGGACAAAGGACGACTGGGCGCCGGTGGAGACCTTCATCGCCGCGCACCGGTTCTCGATGGCTGATGACCTCGACGGCGATCCGGTGTTCCTCGCCTCAAGCGCCTTCAACATGCGCTACGAGGCCGAGCGGGCGCCGGACGTCGCCTTCACGGATGTGAAGGACTACCAGAAGGGGTGAGGAGCGTGCTTACGGTGGCGGACATCATCCCGGACGTTTACGCCGGCCCTCTTGCTGCCTGGGCTGACATCGAGCCGTGGCGCGTTACCGGCTGCGCAACGGAGATTGTTCGCAGTCTGATTGCCAAACTGCCAAGGCAAGAGTTCACGGTGGAAGGCGAAGTCGCCTGTCACCGCACGGCACGAATCGAAGCCGGGGCGCTTCTCAAGGGTGCCGTGGTCATCGGCCCGGGGTGTTTTGTCGCCGCACATGCCTTGCTGCGCGGCGGGGTCTGGCTGGAGCGGGACTGTACCATCGGTCCGGGCTGCGAGGTGAAGTCCAGCATGCTGTTTGCTGCCGTCCGGCTGGCGCATTTCAATTTTGTCGGCGATAGCCTGATCGGGCCGGAAGTGAACTTCGAAGCTGGCAGCGTCGTTGCCAATACCCGCAACGAACATGGCGGCACGGTCAATGTCCGTGTCGGCAACCGGTTTCATGATACGGGGGTGCACAAGTTCGGGGCGGTTGTCGGGAGCAGGACGCGCGTAGGCGCCAACGCCGTGCTTGCACCCGGCAGCATCCTTGCCGTCGGCTCCGTTGTCGAGCGGCTGGCCCTGATCGATCAGACACGCTAACGCGGACAGTCCGCCGACTGTCTGAACTTCCGACACCGGATGCTCCGCGACAGACTGACACGCGGACGTGCACCAGAAAAGGTGCCCATCGCAATGTCGCGGGCCTTGCAAGGCAATCGGGTCCGTCAGCCATTATTTCGCCGGCCGTTCCTTCTTCCGCGCCTCGGGATGCAGCGTCTTGCCGATGATATGGGCATCGTTGCCGATGACATGCGAGGCCGAGCCGACCAGCAATGGGTCGGGCTTGCCGACGACGCTCTCGTCCTTCTGGGCGTAATCGAGCGTGGCAAGGAAATGGCGCATGCAGGCAAGACGCGCGCGCTTCTTGTCGTCGGACTTGATGATCGTCCACGGCGCATCGGCGGTGTCGGTATAGAAGAACATCGCCTCCTTGGCCTCGGTGTAGTCATCCCACTTGTCGAGGCTGGCCTTGTCGATCGGCGACAGCTTCCACTGTTTCAACGGATCGGTCTCGCGCGACTGGAAGCGGGCAAGCTGCTCGGGGCGGGTAACCGAGAACCAGTATTTGAACAGGTGGATGCCTGAACGCACCAGCATCCGCTCGAGATCGGGGCACTGGCGCATGAATTCGAGATAATCGGCCGGTGTGCAGAACCCCATGACGCGTTCGACGCCGGCGCGGTTGTACCACGACCGGTCGAAGAACACGATTTCGCCGCCCGCAGGCAGGTGCTCGATGTAACGCTGGAAATACCACTGGCTCTTCTCGCGCTCGGACGGCTTTTCCAGCGCGACGATGCGCGCGCCGCGCGGGTTGAGATGCTCCATGT
>CALCZO010000205.1 GCA_937903315.1 uncultured Alphaproteobacteria bacterium | reverse complement strand
TCTCGGCGGGCGAGCCCAAGACCAAGAAGTTCCCCAAGCGCATCGCCTTCAACCTGATCCCGCACATCGATGTCTTCATGGAGGACGGATACACCAAGGAAGAATGGAAGATGATGGTCGAGACCAAGAAAATTCTCGACCCGGCGATCAAGCTGACCGCGACCTGCGTTCGCGTGCCGGTGTTCGTCAGCCATTCCGAAGCGGTCAACATCGAATGCGACAAGCCGATCACGGCGGACGAGGCGCGCGAGATCCTGCGGGCCGCGCCGGGCTGCCTTGTCATCGACAAGCGCGAGCCGGGTGGCTACATCACCCCGCACGAGGCGGCCGGCGAGGACGCGACCTATATTTCGCGCATCCGCGAAGATGCGACGGTCGAGAACGGTCTCACCTTCTGGTGCGTATCGGACAACCTGCGCAAGGGCGCTGCGCTGAACGCGGTGCAGATCGCCGAGGTCCTGATCAACCGCAAGCTGATCAAGCCGCGCAAGGCGGCGTAAGCCCACCGGCCGGACGGGATCGGAACGGGCGCTGCGGCGCCCGTTCTCAATTCTGGCTGCGCCGGCGCGTTACAGCGTTTCAAGCTCGCCGGTGGTCACGTCGAACACCACGCCATGGAGGGTCAGCCGCCCGCGCGAATGCAGGATGTTGATGCACGGGAACGTCAGCAGGTTCTCGATCGAATTGCGGATCGAATAGCGCGCCAGCCGCTCGGCATAGTCGTGGTCGCTCTCCCCGCCTCGCGCCGGAAGCCCCTCCGCCGCCGGCTCGATCAGAGTCATCCACTGGCCGATGAAATCGCCGGGCGAAAGCGCATCCTCCGCGCCGGGGCTGCGCAGCCGCCGCACATAGGCGTGCACGCCGCCGCAGCGGCCATGACCCATCACCACAATGTGCCTGACCTTGAGCGCCTGGACGGCAAATTCCAGCGCGGCGGAGACCCCGTGCAGCCCGTTGTCGGGCGCAAACGGCGGCACCAGATTGGCAACATTGCGCACGACGAACAACTCGCCCGGCCGGGCATCGAAGATCACTTCAGGGGAGACCCGCGAATCGCAGCAGGCGATGATCATGATCTCGGGCTTCTGGCCATCGCGGGCCATATCCTCGAACCGCTGGCGCTCCTGTGGCAGACGACCCGAGCGGAAGCTCTCGTACCCCTCGGTGAGGCGGGACGGCAGCGGTACGATGCTGGACGCGGAAACGGTAGCCATGACTTTCTCCTGTCGCTGTCTTGCCCGTGTCTAGGCCAGCGCCGGACTTGCGGCAAATCGTCTTTTGTCGGCATAACGGCAGGGACCGATTCCCGAAAACCGGGGCAGCACCCACGCCGCGCCCGGCCTCACAGGTAGCTGATGACCGTGCGCCCCCGCCGCAGTGTGCTCTATGTGCCGGGCACCAATGTCCGCGCGCTTGAAAAGGCCGTGGCGCTCGCCGCCGATGTCATCCTGATCGATCTTGAGGATGCGGTGGCGCCGGCCGCCAAGGATGAAGCACGCGCCCATGCCCTGAGCGCCATCCGCTCGGGCGCCTTTGCCGACAAGGAACTGGCCGTGCGGATCAATGGCCTCGACACGGCCGAAGCCGCGGCCGATCTGGCCGTGGCCGCGCTGGCTGATGCCGTCGTCGTGCCCAAGGTCGGCACGCCGGAGGATATCCGCCGCGTCCGGGCCGGGCTTGCCGCCCTCGACGCCGCGGCAACGCCGGTCTGGGCGATGATCGAGACGCCGATGGCCATCCTCAACCTCGCAGCCATTGCCGCCACGGCGGGCGGGGCGGGCGCGCCGCTGGCCTGTTTCGTGCTCGGCACCAACGATCTGGCCAAGGATCTCAGGCTTCAGGTCACCGCCAGCCGGTATGCCCTGCTGCCGTGCCTGTCGCAGGCGGTGATCGCCGCCCGCGCCTACGGGCTCGACGTGCTTGACGGTGTGTTCAACAGCCTCAAGGACACGGATGGTTTTGCCGCCGAATGCCGGCAGGGCCGCGGCCTCGGATTCGACGGCAAGACGCTGATCCACCCCGCACAGATCGCGCTGGCCAACGAGATCTTCGCCCCCGGCGAAGTCGAGATCACCGAGGCGCGGGCCGTTGTCGAAGCCTTCGCCCTGCCCGAAAATGCCGGCAAGGGCGTCATCACCGTCAACGGCCGGATGACCGAGCGGCTGCATCTGGCAAGCGCCGAGCGCACTCTGGCGCTCGCCGCACGCCTCAGGACATGACGGATTACTTGCCGGCCTGCTTGGCCCGCTCGATCCCTTCGAGGATCAGCCGACGGGCCTCGTCGGCATCGCCCCAGCCCAGCAGCTTGACCCACTTGCCGGGCTCGAGGTCCTTGTAGTGGGTGAAGAAATGCTCGATCTGCTTCCAGGTGATGGTCGGCAGGTCGGTGTAGTTGTGGACATGCTCGTAGCGCTTGGTCAGCTTGGACGAGGGAACCGCGATGATCTTCTCGTCGCCGCCGCCGTCATCCTGCATCCTGAGCACACCGACCGGACGGACATTAATCACCGCGCCCGGCACGATCGGGCGCGTGTTGGCGATCAGCACGTCGCACGGGTCGCCGTCATCCGACAGCGTATGCGGGATGAAGCCGTAATTTCCCGGATAATGCATCGGGGTATACAGGAACCGGTCGACCACCAGCGTGCCGGAGGCCTTGTCGAGTTCATATTTGATCGGCTCGCCGCCGATCGGCACTTCAACAATGACATTCACATCGTCCGGCGGGTTCTTGCCGATCGCAATGGCGTCGAGACGCATGGGGTTCTCCTCAGGGCTGCCTGTGCCGTCCTAGTCGAGCGCGGCGCGATTGCAAATCGCACCTTTGGACCGGTTCTATCCTTTGATCGTTCTTTCGTTAGCGCAAGGTTACGAAAACGCCGCACCTGCGGTTGTGCACCCGCAACAGGGCTGCTACAGCGCCCCGGCCCATGCTGTTTTCGCGCTTCACTCCCGAGCGGCGTTATGCCCGCCGCCTTGCCCGCGCCGCGCGCTGGGACCGACCGATTCGCACCCCGCGCGACCGGATACTGGCCTGGATCAACATGCTGGCTGTCGACCACGGCATTTTCCGGCTCGCCTATCTCAATGCGCATCCGGTCTCGCCCGAACTGTGGCGGGCCGCCCAGCCCTCGCCGGGCCAGATCGCAGAATTTGCGGCCAAGGGCGTGCGGACGATCGTCAACCTGCGCGGCGGCCGCGAATTCGGCTCCTGGCCACTGGAGCGGGAAGCCTGTGAAACCCACGGCATCGCGCTGGTCGAACTCGTCGCCCGCTCGCGCGAGGCGCCGTCGAAGGACATGATCCATGCGGTCGCCCGGCTGTTTGCGACCTCCCAAACCCCGATGCTGATCCATTGCAAATCCGGCGCCGACCGGGCCGGGTTCGTTGCCGCGCTGTATCTGATCATCCGGCAGGGCAAGCGCGCCGACGAGGCGCTCGGCCAGCTCTCGTCGCGCTATGGCCACTGGCACTGGAGCAAGACCGGCATCCTCGACGCCTTCATCGAACGCTATCGCGACGACGGCGAGGCGAAAGGCAAGACGCTGCTCGACTGGGTCGATCAGGACTACGATCCCGATGCCCTGACCCGCTCGTTCAGGCCCCATGCATGGTCGAGCTTCATCGTCGACCGTGTGCTCAGGCGCGAGTAGCCTCGTCGCCGAACTGCAACCGGTGGAACGCGGCATAGGCCCCGCCCGCCGCCAGCAGGCCATCATGCGTGCCGGTCTCGACGATCCGGCCTTCATCCATCACGACGATCAGATCAGCGGCCCGGACGGTGGCCAGCCGGTGCGCGACCACCAGCGTCGTCCGGCCGTCCATCAATCGCGCCAGGGCGGTCTGGACGAGGTCCTCCGACTGCGCATCGAGCGCCGAGGTCGGCTCGTCGAGCAGCAGGATCGGCGCGTCCCGGAGAAACGCGCGCGCCAGCGTCAGCCGCTGGCGTTCGCCGCCCGAAAGACGGCTGCCCCGGTCACCGACCGGACTGTCGTAGCCCTGCGGCAGCGCGCTGATGAACTCATGCGCCGCCGCCGCAGCCGCAGCCGCCATGATCGCGTCGTCGCTCGCGCCGGGCTTGCCGAAGGCGATGTTGGCGCGCACGCTGTCATCGAACAGCACCACATCCTGCGACACCACGCCGAGCGACTGGCGCAGGCTGGCGAGCGAGACCGAGCGGGTATCGACCCCGTCGATGAGCACGCGGCCCTCGCTCGGATCGATCAGCCGCGGCACCAGCGCCAACAGGCTCGACTTGCCGGCGCCCGAGCGGCCGACGAAGGCGGTCGTCCTGCCGGCCGGGACGACGAGATCGATGCCGGACAACGCAATGCTGCCGTCCGGATAGCGGTAGCTGACGCCCTCGAACCGGACCTCGCCACGCGCAACGGCAATCGCCGGCGCATCCGCGTTATCCCTGATCTCCGGTGCCTCATCGATGATCGCGAAAATGCGGGTCAATGCCGCCAGCGCTTCCTGCAGGATGGCGTTGAGATTGCCGAGTGTCCTCAGGCTCTGCGCCGCCAGCAGGACAGCCGTGACATAACCGGTGAAATCGCCGACCGTCGACTGGCCGTTGGTGATCCGCCAGCCGATGAACACCAGCACCAGCGCCACGGTGAGCCCGCCGCCGATCTCGAGCAGCGGATCGAGCCGCGCCCGCTGGTTGGCGGCCTTGACCTTGAGCGCGCGCACGGCATCGAACGAGGCGGAGGCCTTGGCCTTGAGATAGGTTTCGAGCCCGTAGGTCTTGGCGACGCGGACGCCGGAGAAACTCTCGGCGACGAGGCTGGCCATCACCCCGGTCTGCTCCTGCGTCGACAGCGCGGTGCGCCGCAGCCGCTTGCCGATCCGCTCGATCGGCGGCACGATCACCGGAAGCACGAGCAACGCGCCGAGCGTGATCGCCCAGTCGATCCAGAACATCACCGCCAGCACGGCGACCGCCGTCGCCACATCGCGCGCCAGCACCGTCGACAGCCGGATCAGCGCCTCGCGGACATAGGCAAAGTCGGTGGTGAACCGCTGCGTCAGCGAGGCCGGCGTCTCGCGCTGGAGCTGCATCACATCGGCATCGATGAGATGGTGGAACAGCGAGGTCTGCAGATCAGCCTCGACCCGCGAGACGACGCGGTTGGTCAGGATCACCTGCGCATACATCGCAAAGCCGCGCAGCGCCGTGACGATGATGACCAGCACCGGCGTCAGCTTGAGGAACACCTCATCCTTGGCGTCAAAGGCATCAAAGGCCCGCTTGATGATGTAGGGATACATCGACGACATCGCGGCGATCACCAGAATCGCCAGCCAGATCACGAAAATCGTGTTGCGATGCGGCTTGACCCAGCCATGCCACAGCCGACGCGCCACCGGCATGAGCCGGTCCTTGTCACGGAGAATTGAGGACGGTGTCCTGTCCGGCGCTCCGGACGCATCGACCGTGCTCATCAGAACGGCCCCGCTGAGGGACCGGATCGCACCGGTTTGTCGAGAAAAACAATCATCTGTCACCGTAATGGGGCAGGCGGTGACTGGAGCGGGCGAAGGGATTCGAACCCTCGACCCCAACCTTGGCAAGGTTGTG
>CALCZO010000204.1 GCA_937903315.1 uncultured Alphaproteobacteria bacterium | reverse complement strand
CAAGGGCGGGCGCTATGATGGCAAGGATCAGGATCTGCGCGGCATCCACGATGTCCGCTGGACCGTTGAATCGGGCGGCTTTGTCGAGGCCTGGGTACATGAGAACATCCGCCTGCGCGCCGAATTGCGGCGTGGTTTCCGCGAAAAGGACGGCTTTGCCGCAACGCTCGGGGCTGATCTGGTGAAGAGCTTCAACAACTGGACCGTCGCGCTCGGCCCGCGTCTGGCCTTCGCTGGTGGCTCGTACATGCGCCACAACTTCGGCGTCACCGCCCGCGATGCGGCGCTCAATCCGCGCGTCACCGCCTATCAGGCCAAGTCGGGCCTGAAGTCGGTCGGCCTTTATGCCTCGGCGACCTACCAGTTCAATCAGGCCTGGGCCGCCACCGTCCACGGCGGCTACGACAGGCTGGTCGGCTCGGCGGCAAAGAGCCCGATCACCACCAACATCGGCTCGAAGGACCAGTTTGCCTTCGGCCTGACGCTGTCCTACTCTTTCCCGGTCAAGGGCTTCTGAGCCCCGTTTCTCGGGAAAAGCCATGGGTGTTCGCCGGACCGGCCGCATGATCCGCAGCGCTGCCGCCGGTCTGGCGTTTCTCGCCCTGCCTGCTCTTGTCCTGCCGGCATATGCCCAGACGACCCCGCCGGCGCAGTCCGCTCCGGTGAAGGACGCGATGACCTTCACGCTGGTCACCAACGATCCCGATGCGCCGCGCGAGCGGCAGCAGCGCTGGGTCGCGGCCAGCGGCGGTTTTGTGCCCGACACCGCCAAGGCGTTCGAGGAATTCCTCAAGCGCCACCCGATCGACGGCGGAACGGTGATCTATCTCGACTCGCGCGGCGGCAGCATTCTCGGCGCCCTGCGCTTCGGGGAAGCGCTGCGCAAGATCGGCGCCAGCGTCTCGATCGGCAAATCGCTGGCCATCGATGCCGGAAACGGCGACCGCCTGCCGCGCCATCAGCTCGTTCCCCGGCTTGGCCGCTGCTTTTCGGCCTGCGCCTATGCCTTTCTCGGCGGCCTGAAGCGCACGGTGCCCGCCGGGGCGGCCTACGGCGTGCACATGTTCTGGCCTGCCGAACATATCGAGGGCCATCTCCAGAAAACCTACAATTTCCGCGAGATCGAACGCGCCCAGCGGCTTTCGGCCCAGATCGCGGCCTTCATCCAGAAGATGGGCGGCGATGTCGACCTGCTGGTGCTTGCCTCGCGCACACCGCCGAAGGTCGCGATGCGGCGGCTGACGCCGAAGGAGATTGTCGATCTCAAGGTCGCCACCCTCGGCGAGGAGGGGCCGGTCTTTGCCGCGCCCGGCCAGTGGGGCCGCTCCGGCGAGGGGATGAACACCGTGCTGACCACCGGCGGCACGGCCACCGTCACCGGCAAGCACCCTGCCCGCTACATGATGATGCTGGGATGCAGCACGACGCCCGGCTTTCACACCCTGCGCTTCGAGATGACGCCGACGGAACAGGCACCGCAGGGCGAGCGTCTCAGCCTGCGCCGCATCGTCATCGCCTCGGGCGACAAGGATGCGGTCATCGCGCGGTCCGGCAAGGACATCCGCGCCTTTCCCGCCGCCTTCCCGACGATTGCCGCCGCCAGGCCCGGCAACTGGATCGGCCGCATCGGCACGGTGATGGACGAGGTATTCGCCAATGCCGCCACCCGCCCCGGCGATGGGCTGGTGATCCGGATCGATCACGGGGCCGGCCCGATCAGCGAGGTCAAGCTGCCGGCTGGCAATCTGGCCGCGCTGTACCGCGATTTCGCCACCGGCTGCGGAACATCCCAGCCGGACGAAGCCCCCGACACCGGTGATTGACACGGGGCGCAAAGCGCGGTTCCTGCGCCCCCGGAGGTCGCATGTCCCACCCTGCCTTGCCCGCCCCGATGCTGACGGATCGCCAACGGATCGAGATGACCGTCTCCTGCCGCGATTGCGACAACCTGCCGCGCGTTGCCAACGCCGGACAGGTCGTCGATGAGGCCGGCCAGCGCATCCAGATCATGCACAACGGGCTGAAGGTCGTCGCCGACGGCTATTACGGCGCGTGGATGACCGAAATCATCACCCGTCTCGGCGGCCATCACGAACCGCAGGAGGAGCGCGTCTTTCACGAAGTGCTGCGCCATCTCGGCCCGGATGCGACGATGATCGAACTGGGCGGTTTCTGGTCGTATTACACGTTGTGGTTCCTGTCAGGCAGCCCGGCGCGCCGCTCCGTGGTGCTGGAGCCGGACCCGCGCAACATCGCCGTCGGCCGCGCCAACGCGGCGCTGAACGGCCTTGCACCGGAGTTCGTGCAGGCCTTTGCCGGGCCCGAGCCGAAACCGGCGGTGACCCACGCAACCGACACCGTGCGGCGCAACACCCTGCCGCAGCGCTCGGTTGCTGACCTGATGGCCGCGTCCGGGTTCACCCGCCTCGATCTTCTCCATTGCGACATTCAGGGCGCGGAAACCGGGCTGATCCCGTCGCTTGCCCCGCTGGTGCGCGAGAATCGCCTCGGCTTCGGCGTGTTTTCCACCCATGCCGAAGCGATCAGTGGCGATCCGCTGACCCACCAGACCTGCCTTGCCCACATCGCGGCGATCGGCGGGCATGTGCTCGTCGAGCATGACGTGCATGAAAGCTACAGCGGCGACGGGCTGATTGTCGCCTGGTTCGGCCGCGCGCCGATTGCGTTTGCCGAACCGGCGATCAGCCGCAACCGTTACGCCACCGCACTGTTCCGCAATCCGCTGTACGATCTGGCCGAACGCGAGCGGGCCGGAATCGGGGGTGCGGTGCTGCGCCGACTGCGCGCCCTCGCCCGCCGGCTGCTCAGGCGCTGACGCCGGCCTTCGCGGCCGCTTCGATCCGGTCCACCGCCTCGACCACCGCGTCGAAGGTCAGCATCGTCGAGGCATGGCGCGCCTTGTACTCGCGCACCGGTTCAAGCACGCAGAGATCGACCCATGGGCCATCGGACGGCGGCGCGCCGTTCTCCTTCAGCATCCGCCGCACGGTCTCGCGCACGTCGCGCAGTTCGGCCGCGGTGGCGCCGATAATGTTGCGCGCCATGATCGAGGACGCCGCCTGTCCGAGCGCGCAGGCCTTCACGTCATGGGCGAAATCGGTCACCGTGCCGCCCTCCATCGTCACGTCCACCGTTACCGTCGAGCCGCAGAGCTTGGAATGCGCGGTCGCGCTCGCGCCAGGCGCGGCCAGCCGCCCGAGCCGGGGAATCGACCCGGCGAGTTCGAGGATGCGCTGGTTGTAGACGGCATTGAGCATGGCAAGACGCTTTCGCTGATCCCCACAATCTAGGACAGGTGCGGCCAAAAGATAAGAGGGGCGAGCGCCGGGGCTTGACTTGGCGCGTCTCTGCCGCCTTACCTCGCCCCATGTGGACGCGCTCGACCCCTTTTGCCCCGCCCGGCACCAAGGCCGACCTTGAGGACGGGCTGACACTGACGCCGAAATTCGACGCCAACGGTCTGATTCCCGTCGTCGCGCAGGATGCGGCCAGCGGCGAGATCCTGATGCTGGCCTATATGAACGCCGAGGCGCTGCACCGCACGATCACGACCGGCGAGGCGTGGTACTGGTCGCGCTCGCGCGCCGCGTTCTGGCGCAAGGGCGAGACCAGCGGCCACACCCAGCGGGTCGTGGCCCTCATGACCGATTGCGATCAGGATGCGATCGTCCTGAAAGTGGAGCAGACCGGCCCGGCCTGCCACACCGGCCGCCGTTCGTGCTTCTACCGGCAGCTGACCCCCGGACCGGACGGTGCCATGACGCTGGCATTTTCGGACACTCCCGCCGCTTAGCGGTTCGGTCACACTCTTGTCCCATGCTTTTGCGACAGTGAACCCTGTCGGCGGCAAGACGCTGTCGGCTGTGCCACGGGAAAGGGCTTGCGCGTGCTGTCGGTCCTCAGTTTCCGCCGTGATCTGGTCGCAGATGCCAATGCCGAAGGCGTGCCTGCGCCGCGCGCCCGCCAGCCGGTGATCGCTGTCGCGCTGGGCGCCGGCGCGGCCCGCGGCTGGGCGCATATCGGCATCCTGCGCGTGCTCGAACGCGAAGGCATCCGCCCGAAAATCATCACCGGCACCTCGATCGGCGCGGTTGTCGGGGGCTGCTGGGCCGCCGGCTTTCTCGACCAGCTCGACATTTTTGCCCGCCGCCTGACCAAGCGCAGCGTCTTCTCGCTGATGGATCTGTCGCTGTCCGGGTCAGGTCTCGTCGGTGGCCGCCGCCTGCGCGATATGCTCGACGAGGCGTTGCGCGAGCGCGCGATCGAGAACCTGCCCTGCCGCTTTGCCGCCGTCGCCACGGAGTTCGGCTCGGGCCATGAGGTTTGGCTCAAGCGCGGCCATCTCGCGACCGCGATGCGCGCCTCCTATGCCATCCCGGGGGTCTTCGAGCCGGTCAAGGTTGGCGGCAAATGGCTGCTCGACGGCGCGCTGGTCAACCCGATTCCGGTCACCACCGCCCGCGCGCTCGGTGCCGACATGGTGATTGCCGTCAATCTCAATTCCGAGCAGTTCGGACGCGGCACCGTCATCGCCGATCATGCCGCCGAGCCGGCGCATGGTGCCGATGCGGTGGCCGATGCCGCCCAGAGCCTGATGCGTCCGGTCCGCGATGCAGCAAACGCCATGTCGCACCTGTTCAACGGCCGCCCGGCGGTGGACGGCGCCCCCTCCATTGCCTCGGTGATGATCGAGACGATCAACATCACGCAGGACCGCATTGCACGCTCGCGTCTGGCCGGCGATCCGCCGGATGTGATGATCGCGCCGAAACTGGCCCGCATCGGCCTGTTCGAATTCCATCGCGCCGACGAGGCCATCGCGCTGGGCACCGAAGCCGCGGAACGGATGCTGCCCGACATCCGCGACACCTTCGACGCCCTGACCGAGCGCGTCCGGTCCTGAGAGGCCTGCGCCGGGGGCGCCCCGTTCAGCCGTTGATATAGTCGCGCAGCGCCTGACTTTCCGCCGCCAGCTGGTCGAGCCGGAACTTGACCACGTCGCCGATCGAGATGATGCCGCTGAGCTTGCCCTCGTGCTCGACCGGCATGTGGCGGAACCGGCCCTTGGTCATCTCCTGCATCACCATGTCGATGCTGTCGTCGGGCGCGCAGCTCACCACCTTCGCCGTCATATGGCTGACGACCGGTTCGGCCAGCGCCGCCGCGCCGCTTTTTGCCAGAACCTTGACCACGTCGCGCTCGGACACGATGCCGAGAATGCGGCGATCGGACTCCGCAACCACCAGCGCCCCGATCTTGCGGCTGCCGAGCGCGGCGACCACATCGCCGAGCGTCTTGTCCGGGCTGATGGTGGCGACATCCCGGCCCTTCTGGTTGAGAATATGGGCAACGATCATGGCAGTCCTCCCTGATCGGCCGGCGGCCAGCGCACGGCCCTTATTGCGCCATCGCAAGACGGCGTCAGGAGAGAATTGCGTCAGGTTCGGTTTCTGGCAACGGGAATCTTTACGGCGATGGCGCAGGCGCATCCGGCCAATGCCGTTGGCGCAAAAACAAACCGCCGCACCGGGAGCGAAACGGTGCGGCGGTTGAATTCAATCGGAGCGATGACAAGGTCTCACACCGCTTTCGCCAATGCAAACATCCGCTCGCCTTAAGGTTAAATTCACCCTCGCCAACGGGTTAACGCGCACCGGCACGCCTGCTGCACCCCGTCCCCTGCCTCGCCACGCGGGAGGATGCGCCTGTCCTGAACTGGCACGTCTTCCCGCTTCGGCAGGCCAGAACGGGCCAACGGGCCAGGAAGGACGATCCGATGCGGCACACCGCGAGCAAAACCCTCCATGCGTACTGGAGCAGCCTGCGCGGAACAGCGCCGGCCCCGACGCGCGACGCGCTCGATCCGGTCCTCATCGGGCGCTATCTGGCCGACATCCTGCTGCTGGAAGGCGGCGACGGCGGCTCGCCGGCGATCCGGATTGCCGGCTCGCGGCTGTGTGGCCTGTTCGGGCGCGAGCTGCGCGGCGAACGGCTCGACCAGCTGTTCATTCCGCTGGCGACCGAGGATCTTGCTGAAATGGTCGCGATCGCCACCGAGGATGCCCTGCCGGTCATCGCCGGCGTCTCGGCGTTGATGGACGGCCGGCTGTCGCTGGAAGCCGAGCTGCTGATCCTGCCGCTGCTGCACGACGGGCGCACCGATCGCCGCATCCTCGCGGCCCTGTCGCTGACCAGCCATGAGCGCCGCCGCGACGGCAGTTGCCATGCCTTCGACATTGTCTCGTTCCGGGTGATGACCGACGAGACAACCCGGTTCCTGCACCCCGTCGCCGCCGCATTTGCCGATCTGCCCGGCTCGGGCAAACGCCGTGCCCACCTGACTGTCCTGCCGGGCGGACGGGCTTGAAACCAGCGTGCTTAATGCAATTTTAAAGCATCGGATCGTATTTTATCGACTGTCATGATCCCGGGACGCTGGCTGACCGCCTGCGGAACAATCGAAATGAATCAATTCGTTTCCAAACTTGCAGCGCGGGCCGTTGAACAGCGGCGCTACCAGCGCGTCGCGGTCACCCTTCACGGCCGATACATGCTGCCTGATCGTTCTGAATACGAGTGCATGACCGTCGACATGTCGCCCGGCGGCATGCTTGTCCGCGCACCGCGATCGGGTGATATCAACGATCGCGTCATTGCTTATCTTGAAACGCTCGGCCGTGTCGAAGGGCAGATCACCCGCCGCACCGTCGACGGGTTCGCGATGACCGTCAACGCCACGCTGCGTCGCCGCGACAAGCTGGCGGCTCAGTTGACCTGGCTCGCCAACCGCTCCGAACTCGGCCTGCCGGAAGATCGTCGTCACGAACGCTTCGTACCGCGCAACCCCAATGCCCACATGATCACCGGAGGCGGTGCCGAATCCATGGTCCGCCTGATCGACGTGTCGTTGTCGGGCGCGGCGCTGACCACCGACCTTCCGTTCCAGAAGGGCGACCTGATGCTGCTCAACCAGACCCCCGCCAAGGTGGTCCGCATCTTCGAGCGCGGCGTCGCCGTCGAGTTCACGCGGCCGCCGGGACCCGGCGCCTTCGAGTTCTAGGGACCTGCCGCCTCACTTCGCAGACATCAGGCGCGCCAGACGGCGCGCTTTTTTGTTGTGCCTGCCTCCGGGCGTCCGCAAATCCCCACCGCTGAAATCCTTTCCCGCGATCAACCCTGACACAGCCCTAATACTGTAAGTAAATCGCACCATTACCCAACGCGAACAATTTGATGCAAATTGCCTATTTTTTCTGATTTATCCCATGTATTTCATAGTTTTAGACAATTTCATGTCTCGCCAACGGCATACAGCAATCCAAAGCATCCGCGTCGTAGCTACCGAGTCATGAATCGACATACTCGCTTTTGAACGCAAAAATCGAAGCGAATTCAAGAGTCATCGGTCCAATCTCCTCGAGACGACGGGGAGAAGGACCATGTATGCAGCACTGCTAACTCAAGTATCTCGATTTGCCTTTGCGGCAACAACGCTGTTCTGCATGGGCAGCCAGTTTGCCACCGCACAACAGCTTGCCCACAATCAGGCGCCGGCAGGCACCAGCACCAGTTCGCCGATCGGGTGGGTCGAGTTCTGCGAGCGCAATCCGAAGGAATGCAGCGTGCCGGCGATGCGGCCGGCATCGGTCACACTGGACGAGACCACCTGGCGCGAAATCGTCAAGGTCAATGCCACCGTCAACCGCGAGATCACACCGATCACCGACATGGAGCATCACGGCATTGTCGAGCAATGGTCCTATCCCGACAACGGCAAGGGCGATTGCGAGGACTATGTGCTGGAAAAGCGCAAACGGTTGATGCGCGCCGGCTTTCCACGGCAGGCCCTGCTGATCACGGTCGTGCGTGACAAGAAGGGCGACGGCCATGCCGTGCTGACGGTCAAGACCGATCGCGGCGACTTCATTCTCGACAATCAGGCGGCCAAGGTGCTCGCCTGGTCTGAAACCGGCTATCGCTTCATCAAGCGCCAGTCTCAGGAAAACCCCAACCGCTGGGTCTCGCTCGGAGGCTTCGATACAGCCACCGTCGCGGTTTCGACCCGCAGATAAGGATTAGGTCCGGTCGCTTTCCCCACCCTCCCCGTCCCCAACGACCGGACTTATACGGGAGCCGGCCTCCATCCCCGGGAGGCCGGCTCCCAGCTTTTCTAGCCCTGTGCCAGCATCAGCGGCACCGCCGGCGCAAGGCTCGATGCCCAGCCCGCCACGCGCAGCAGCAGATGCCCGGAGGCCGGTGCCCAGACGAGCGCGAGCACGACCGCCAGCACGGGCGCGCGCCCGCTCCAGCCCTCCTGCGACGCCCGCAGACGCGCCATGCGCACGAGGATGGCCGGTCCGGCGAACATCAGGAACGGCAGCGCCCGCCACGCCTGCCGCTCGGCCCGGAAGAACAGCTCAAAACCCAGTCGCCCTTGGCTGATCAGCCCCGTCGCCTCGTTCAGCGCGGCAGAGAAGGCAAAGCCCGCCAGCAGGGGCAGAATCAGCAGCGAGAAGTCCGCGGTCATGGCCCTGTCCCGGTCTGGTCCGTCGCTGTGCCGCAACGGATCA
>CALCZO010000203.1 GCA_937903315.1 uncultured Alphaproteobacteria bacterium | reverse complement strand
GATCGACGGCCTGTCGTTCACCGCTGGCGCAACCGGCGGGCTGAACCTCGCCGATGCGGTCAGCGGCTGGGGTCCGGTGTTCAATATCGACGGCGTGAAGGATACGGTGATTGACGCCTCGGGCTTCAACATCGTTATGCCGGCGACATCGGCGATCCACACCGAGTTGCAGGGCGAGAAGGCGATCAGCCAGTCGCCGGTCGACACCACGATCACCGGCACCGCGTTCAACGACGCGATCATGGGCAAGGAAGGCAGCGACGTCCTCAACGGCGGCGCGGGCAACGACGTGCTCTATGGTCACAACAAGGGCGCGCCGACGGCGGATGCCGGCAACGACACCCTCAGCGGCGGCGAAGGCAACGACACCCTCGTCGGCGGTGCGGATACGGTCGATCCGATGGCAACGCCGGGTCAGGGCGATGTGGCCAAGTTCACGGCGACAATTGCCACCTCTGCCATCAGCCTTGTGGCAAGCGACGTGACGATCGGGAGCACGACCTACACCGGCATCAAGGGCTGGTCGGTCAATTCCGGGGCCGAAGGCACCGATACGCTGGTCGATGTGGAAATCATCGAGCACGGCGGCGGCCGCACGCTCCTCGTTGGCAATGGCGGCTTTGCCACCATCCAGCAGGCGGTGGACGAAGCGCAGGCGGGCGATATCATCCTGATCGCCGAAGGCACCTACACCGAGCAGGTGGTGATCGACGGGCTGAGCAACGTCAGCCTGATCGGTGTCGGCGCCGTCACGATCAAGGCCCCGGCCGATGTGGTGGAGACATCGCGGTCCTCATCGGATCGTGAAACCCACGCGGTTGTCACGGTTGAGGACGGCAGCGGTGTCATCCTTCAGAACATCACGGTCGATGGTGACGGCAGGGCCAATACCATCGACGAGGGCACCGGCGCAGGTCCGGCTCAGTATGTCGGCGTGTTCTACCGCAATGCTTCGGGCGGACTTGAAGAGGTCGATATCATCGGCGTCCGCGATCCCTACGCCGGCGGCACGACGGTTGACGGCTATCCGGTTGTCAGCGGCAACCAGCGCGGCGTCGGCCTGCAGGTCGACAATGATACGCGCCTCGAATTCTTCATGCATGGAGGGTCGATCTCGGACTTCCAGAAGAATGCGACGGCGTTCAATCGTGCCGATCTCGACATCTCCGGCGTCACCATTACCGGTGGCGGCGCGCAGACCATCAACGCGCAGAACGGCGTTCAGGTCACGAATTCGACCGGTTCGATCGATGGCAACACCATCACCGATATCGGCTACGCCGGGCCCGCGCTCGCCTACTCGGGCATGATCCTCGCCTACAACAACACCGATCTGGACATCACCGACAACACGATCACCGGGCCTGAGAACGGCGGAATTATCCCCGATGTGAAGACCGTCGGCATCTTTGTGTACGACTTCGGGCCGGACGTGTCGTCGGGCGGCAGCATCACGGGCAATACCATCTCGTACGTCGATGCCGGCATCGATGTGAGCGGCGATATCACTCCGAACGGAATCGCGATCAATACCAACACGATCACGAACCTGGATCTGGCCGATCCCTACAGCGAAGGCGTCGGGCATTATCCGGTGTCGACGCTGACGACCGCCTTCACTGTCGAGGGTTCGGCGCAAGTCGATTACCTTTACGGCGCGGCGGGGGCCGATGTGCTCACCGGTCTGGCCGGAGAGGACGTGCTGGTCGGCGAGGACGGCAACGACTCGCTCGACGGCGGCGACGACAGCGACGACCTCTTCGGTATGGCCGGCGACGATACCCTCCGGGGTGGCGCGGCCAGCGACCTGCTGACCGGCGGCACGGGAGCGGACTCGATCTTCGGCGATGCCGGGGATGACGAGATCACCTGGACCATCGGTGACGGCAACGACACCGTGGCCGGCGGCGAGGATGGCGAGACGACCGGCGATACGCTGGTCATCACCGCCAATGCGGCGGCGCAGAACAGCTTCACCGTGCAGAGCGGCACGGTGCAGATCGCCACCGGCTTGACCAACGAGACGATCACGCATTCCGAACTGGAGCTGATCGACCTCACCGGCGGTTCGGCGGAAGATCTGCTGACGCTTTATTCCGGCGCACCGCTCGTCAACTTCGTGGCCGGCGCCGGCGACCATGACTTGTTCACGTGGCAGCCGGTCAGCGACACCACGGCGCTGACGGTGAATCTCTCCGCCACCGCTGCGCAGACGGTTAAGGCTGGCGCAACCACGCTGGCAACGATGAGCGATGTCGAATGGGTGTGGACCGGCAACGGCAATGACTCGATCACCGGCTCCGCCGAAGCCAACGTCCTGAACGGCAATGGCGGCAGCGACACGATCGACGGCGGCGATGGCAATGACACGATTGACGGTGGCGGCGGATTTGACTTCCTCACCGGCGGCGGCGGCAGCGATACCATCAACGGCGGCGGTCACGACGACACGATTACCGGCGGCGCGGGGGCTGACTCGCTGGGCGGCGGTGTCGGCAACGACCTGTTCCTGATCACCGACTATGCCGACTATGCCGGTGACACCATCAACGGCGAAAATGATGCCGACGAATTGCGGTTCGCCATGGAGGGTGGCTCCGCTGTTAATATCGTGCTGACGAACTCCGGCGCACAGGTCGAGACGGTGACGATCGCCACCGGCAGCTTCTCAACCAGCATTCCCACCGGCACCGTTGGCCACAACATCGATGCGTCGGCGGTGGATCATGGCCTGACCATCACCGCCAACGACGGCGCCAACAGCGTCATCGGCACGGCGTTTGTCGATACCATCACGACCCGCTTCGGCGATGACACGATCACCGGCGGCCTCGGGGCGGATGACATCCATGGCGGGGATGGCACCGACACGTTCGTCTGGGCCTGGGGCGACGGCGCCGATCAGGTCACCGGCGGCACCGGCAGTGTCGCGGGCGAAGGCTTCGGCATCGGCGACGTGCTGGCGATGACCGGCACGGCGGCGGGCGAGACCTTCACCGTGACAGGGACGACAGTCGCCGGATCGGAGACGGTCACCTACAACACCATCGAGCGGTTGCAGGTGAACGGCGGCGACGGCGATGACACCATCGCGGTCAATGCCCTCTCGACGGCGACGAAGTACGAGATCAACGGCGGCACAGGCGCCCGCGATCTCCTCACCTTCGCCGCGCTCGGCGGCGTGGATGGCGTTGCGGTCAATCTTGCGACCAGCAGCTTCGCCAGCCGCGCTTCCGGTTCGCCCAGCCACAGCGTGACGGCAGTGGAAGACCTGACCGGCTCGGCCAATGCGGATGTGATCGTCGGCAACCTGACCGCCAACATGCTCAACGGCGGTGCCGGCAACGACACCATCCTCGGCGGCGGCGGTGGCGACACCATCGAAGGCGGCGCGGGTGCGGATGAGCTGCAGGGCTCGGCCGGTGTGACAGACCACTTCGTCTATCGCACCACGGCGGAAGGCGGCGACCTGATCAACGCCTTCATCGCCACCGAGGACAAGCTGGTCATCGACAACGCGACCGACTTCTCGGCCCTGCCCTCGACGCTGACCTCGGCCAACTTCGCAGTCGCGAATGTGGCGGCGGGCAGCTACCTCGGCGGCAGCGGCGATCCGATGTTCGTGCTCGACACCAACCTGTCGCCGGGCGAACTGAGGTCGCTGTGGTACGACGCCGACGGCAACGGCGCGGATGCGGTCAAGATCGCCGAGTTCGACTCCTCGGCCGATCTCAACGGCTTCGGTCACGCGACCTTCCTGATCATCTGACCGGGAGTGGGATCACTGGATTGATGCGGGCGGCCTTCGGGCCGCCCGTTTTTTGTGGCGTGGTTTTCAACGGAACGGCGGGCACGGGCGCAAGGCAGCGGCGCGTCGTCGGGACCACGCATGCAAAAGCCGGGGGGGGTGCCCCTGCCCGGCGTTCTGTCCTGTCACTTGGGCCTGTGAACCGACGCCGGTTCAGGCGTCGGCTTCGATTGGCGGAACCGGTGCGGTCTTCTCGCCGCGCAGGACGAGATAGATCGCCGGGATGACCAGAACGGTCAGCAGCGTCGACGAGGCAAGGCCGAACAGCAGCGAGATGGCGAGACCCTGGAAGATCGGATCGGTCAGGATCGTCACCGCGCCGATCATCGCCGCCAGTGCGGTCAGCAGGATCGGCTTGAAGCGGATCGCCCCGGCCTCGATCACCACCTCGACCAGAGGGCGACCCGGTGTGCGGGCATGGCGGATGAAGTCGACCAGCAGGATCGAATTGCGCACGATGATGCCGGCCAGCGCGATGAAGCCGATCATCGAGGTTGCCGAGAACGGCGCGCCGAAGGCCCAGTGGCCGAACAGGATGCCGATGAAGGTCAGCGGGATCGGCGTCAGGATCACCAGCGGCAGCTTGAACGAACCGAATTGGGCGACAACGAGAATGTAGATGCCGAGCAGCGCCACGGCAAAGGCCGCGCCCATGTCGCGGAACGTGACCCACGTCACCTCCCATTCGCCATCCCACAACAGGACGGGTCTGGCGGTTGACTCGGGCTGGCCGTGCAGGCTGATCACCGGCTTGGGCAGGTTCCCCCAGTCGGCGGCATCGATGGCGCGCTGCACCGCGATCATGCCATAGAGCGGGGCCTCGAACGCCCCGGCCAACTCGCCGGTGACCATTTCCGCCGGCCGGCCGTTGCGCCGGAATACAGGATAGGCCCCCTGCTCGCGGCTGACGCGGACCACATCGCCGAGTTCGACGATGCCGCGGTCGCCGGGCAAAAGGTTTGCCGGCACGGGCAGCGACAGCACACGCTCGCCAACCACCTTCTCCCGCTTGTCGAGCGCGATCCGGATCGGGATCGGCGGCAGGCCGCCGCCGCGATGCGAGTAGCCGACCGTGGTGCCGCCATAGAGCAGCCGGATCGTCTCGTAGACATCGCGATGGTCGACCTTGAAGAAGTCGAGGTCGTCTTCGGCGATGCGCAGGCGCAGCCGATCCGGACGGACGCCGAAGGAATCGTCGACATCGACGATGAACGGCACGGATTCGAAAATGCCGCGCAGTTTGTCGGCCACGGCCCGGCGTGTCGCATCATCGGGACCATAGACCTCGGCCAGCAGGGTCGCCATGACCGGTGGGCCCGGCGGCGGCTCGACCACCTTGACGCGGATGGCCCTGTCGAGACCGAGGGTGGCGATCCGCTGGCGGATATCGAGCGCGATGGTGTGGCTTGCGCGGTCGCGCCTGTCCTTGGGCGCCAGATTGACCTGAAGATCGCCCATCTGCGGCTCAGCGCGCAGGTAGGAGTGGCGGACAAGTCCGTTGAAATTGAACGGAGCCGCCGTCCCGGCATGGCTCTGAAGCGTGAGGATTTCGGGCACCGGCGCCAGCACGTCGGCGATCTGGCCCAGCGTGCGGCTCGTCGCTTCCACCGAGGCGCCGCGCGGCAGGTCGACCACGACGGCGAGTTCCGGCTTGTCGTCAAACGGCAGCAGCTTGACCGTGACATGCTGGGTGTAGAACAGCCCGAGCGAGCCGACGGTGGCGATTCCGGTCAGGATCAGGAACAGCCAGGCGCGGCCTTTCGAGCGCAGGAGCGGCCGCGCAACCGCCGCGTATGTCCGCCCGAGCACCCCGCCGTCATGCGCGCCGTGGCCCTCGCCATGGGCACTTGCGCCGGCCTTGACCATCAGCCAGGGCGTGATCATCACGGCAACGAAGAACGAAAACACCATCGCCGCCGAGGCGTTGGAGGGGATCGGGCTCATAT
>CALCZO010000202.1 GCA_937903315.1 uncultured Alphaproteobacteria bacterium | reverse complement strand
CGCATCCGCCAGATCGAGGCCAAGGCGCTGCGCAAGCTGAAGCACCCGAGCCGGAGCCGCAAGCTCAGGAGCTTCCTCGACAACTGAGGCGGCCGACAGCGTTGCGCTCGCTCATTGACGGACATGGGCGCGCGCCTATGCTCCCGGCATAGGGAGTATGGCCATGAAGAACCACGTTGTCGCCGGTCTGATGCTGTGTTGCGCGGCGCTGTCCGCTGAGGCGCAAGGGCTCAGCCCCGTCTACACCTCGATCCAGAACTGCCCGTCGCTGCAGTCGCTGACGCTGGCGGACCGGACGGTGAGCCGGGCGCAGGGGTTCGGCATCATGCGCTGCAAGGGCACCGGCGGGCTTGACCTTGCCGTGGTCGACGAAGATCCGCGCAGCTGGCTGGCGGTGATCGCCGGACGGTATGTCTATGGTCTTCACGCCCCGATGGTGCAGGGCTTCAAGCTGGGGCACTTCCCCGATATTTCAACCACCAAAGTGGTGGAGTGGCGGGTCAATGGCGAGGGTTCGCCGGAGGCCTTCATCGTCCGCGTGCATTATCAGGACCCGAACGTGCCGGCGACCCAGCCCAATGCCCAGCGCTCGGTGCTGATGGTCTTCAGTCTGCGCACCTTGCCGCCGCGGCTGGTCGGGATGACCAGCGACAACGGCGCAGCGCGGCGGATGGCCGACGGGAACTAGCAGGCCGCACCGGATCAGGCGCTGTCGCCGCCGATCCAGGCGACCGCAAGCACCGAGCCGGTGTGCGGCTTGAGCAGCCGCACCGCTTCCTCGATATGCGCGCCCGAGGTCGCGACATCGTCGATCAGCAGGACCGGCTCATTGACCGGCAGGATCAGCGACAGTGGCGGGCGGCGGACATTCTGCTTGGGGTGCGACGTGCCGGGCAGGGGGCGGGTCGCAAAGGCCTGCACCACCGGGATGCCGATGCGTGCGGCAATGGCGCGGGCAATCTCGACCGACAGGCACGGCCCCTCGCGCGTGTGTCCGCAGGGGATCGGCACCACCGCCCGGAAGGCGCCGACGCCGACCAGCGATGTGATCTCGTTGAGGATTTCCTCCCCGATCAGCTCGGGCATATCGGGCGGGATATGCGCTTTCAGCGCTTTCAGCGCCTTGATCTGCCAGTCACGGATCGGCGTGCGCCAGGAACGCAGGGTCAGATAGCTGATCTCCTTGCGCGACCGGATCGAGCGGCGCTCGACCATCGTCTCCTGCAGGAACGCCAGCGAGGGTTCGGGCGGCAGCGTTCCGTGGCCGATGCGGCGGGCGAGCGCCCGCTCGCGCAGGGTAAGGTTGGTCACTTCCCGCGTCGTGACATAGAGGAAATAATCTCGGGTTTCGATCGGGCTGAAGGGCGATACGGTGACGCGGAACACGCCGCGCCCGGCCGCCCCGGTCTCGGTCACCACCTCGAAATCGGGCGGCGAGACACGCGTTTCGAGCGCCCGGCGGTAGAGTGCGCCGATGGCATCGGACAACGGTACGGCAATGTCGAAATGGCTCTTGCCGATCAGGTCCTCGCGCGGAAACTCGAGGATCGTGGCCATCGAATCGCTGATCGCGAGGATGGTCAGTGACTGGTCGAGCACGACGGCTGCATAGGGAGCAGCATTGGCCTCCCGAAGCGCATCGTCAAGGTGGATCGAGGCCGTCACATCCGAGGTCGGGTCGGTCAGCAGGTCGGCATGGCTCTGGAATTCCTCGACGATCAGGGGCTTTAGCTCGGCCAGCAGCCGCAAGGTCCGGGTGGTGGGCTTCTTGCCCGGCACGGTATCGGCAATAACGAGCGCAAGCGTATACTCCGGCGTGACGATCACCGGGCTGCGCAGCAGCAAACCGGCATGATCGAGCCCGAGCATCGCAACCTTGCTCTGGATATCGGGCACCTGGGCCACATCGAGGATGATTGTCTCCTCGTCGGGCGCAATCGGTGGGCTCTGCGTCTGCCACAGGCGGCTGTGATAGCGCATCTCAAGGCCGTGGGAGGCGATGCAGCGGCTGATCGAGCCAACGCGCAGGACAAGCGCAGCGATGGGCGCAGCCACGATCTCGGCTGCCATCTCGCAATAGCGGTCCAGCGTCTCCCGACTGCTGTCGCGCGCATCGTTGTCCCAGGGAGCGGTTTCGGTCTGCGAGGTGGACATTGCGCGGGTTCCGGCGGCCATTTTACCGTTATCAAGGTGTTGTGCCCCGAGGGCAAGCGCAACTGTTGGATGGTTTTTCAATTAGGCTCCGGCTGCCGGTTCTCAAGGGCGTTGCAAACCGCCGGGACATCGTCATCATGCAGCCGATCATCGTTGCGAGGCGAGCATGTCCTTTCTGAAATCCCTGTTCGGCGGCGGCAAACCTTCGGCACCGGCGCCTGTGCCGAGTGAGACGTACAACGGCTATCTGATCCGCGCGACACCGTACCGGGAGGGCGGACAGTTCCAGATGTGCGGCGAGATCGAAAAGGCGATCAACGGCGAAACCAGAGTGCACCGGTTCGTGCGGGCCGACCGGTTCGCCGGCGAGGACGAGGCGGTGAGCTTCACCTTCGCCAAGGCGCGGCAGATCATCGATCTCAACGGCGACCGCATCTTCTGACACGCCGGCTCTGGGCTGTGTGCAATCGTCGCGCAAGGGTGGCCCGGTCTTGTCTTGGCATCGCGGCGGGGTATCGCTTGACGGCGTGGACGGTCGGGCGATTCGCGTATGCTGTCGCCCGCGCTATCGGAATGGCGGGATCAGATGACGGATGCGGCGATCTTTTCGGGCAACGAGCGACGGTCGGTCGTTCACTCGCTGTTGTTCAGCCGTTCGTTCGGCGGCCGACCCTATCTGATCTCACCGGTCGTCGATACGTTGATGGCCGGTGGCGGGGCGCTGATCGCCCTTGCTGTTTTCTGGGTCGTGCTGCCGACCCGGCTCGGTATCAGCCGCGAGAATGTTGCATCCGTCGCTGCCGTGTTCGCGGCGGTCAGCTATGTCGTCAACTACCCGCACTTCATGGCCAGTTACGGCCTGCTTTACGGCAATCTCGGCGAGCGGATGGCCGGCCATTCTCCGCGCGACCTGACATGGTGGCGCTATGCGGCTGCGGCCTACATCGTGCCGATCGCGCTGGTGCTGTTCTTCATCGGCGTGTTCCTGACGCGGCGGATCGACCTGATCGGGTTGTCGGTGCAGGTGATGTTCTTCTTCGTCGGATGGCACTACGTCAAGCAGGCCTATGGCGTGTTCGTCGTCCTGTCGGGCATGAAGGGCATCATTTACACGCGCTGGCAGGTTCTTGCGCTGAAGCTGCATGTCTATTCGCTGTGGCTCTACACCTGGTACATTTCCGGCGCGGTGGTGCTGGAAGGCATGTCGCCGCAGCCGATGAATTTCCACAACATCCGCTATGACGGGCTGAGCCTGTTCAAGTCGAAGGCGCTGATCGACGGCCTCTTCTGGCCGGTCGTGGCGCTGGCGGTGGCCGGATGGGCGTCGATCCTCTGGCACTGGGCGGAGACGAAAAAGCGGCCGTCGATCTCGGGCCTTGCCGGCTATACCTCGATGTACACGCTGCTGGCCTTCGTCTCGATCCATCCGCTGTTTGCCTATGCCGCCCCGGCGCTGCATTCGGCGCAGTACCTGCTGTTCGTCTACGCCTACAAGCGCGGCGAATTCCATGTCGGGGGCGAGGCGGCGCACATGATCGGCGATCCGGCAAAAGCGCGGCCGCCATGGTACCGTATGCTCAGCTATTTCCTGCTGATCTGCGCCACCGGGGCGCTGTTTTTCGACATCCTGCCGCTGTATTTCGAAGCCAAGGGGCCGCGGTGGGGCTGGGGCTGGCCGCTGTTGGCGACACCGATCTTCCACGTCTTCATCAACGTGCACCACTATTTCATCGATACGGCGATCTGGCGGCGCGATAACCGCTCGCTCGGGCGATACCTGTTCTGGCGGCCGGACAAGGCATGACCGGTGCCGCGACGCGACGATCCTTATCTCTCGAAGATAGGATTTGACACGCCCGCGCCGTCTCCGTCACCTTGCCGGGCATGACGAACGCAACAGCCCATCATCAGCCTGATTCGACCTATGCCTGGTGGCGGCTTGTTGCCACGCTGGCGGTCGGGACTCTGGCGTGCGCGGGAAGCTGGACGATCGTGGTCGTCATCCCGATGGTCGAGGCGGAGTTCGGCACGCTGCGGGCGGCGGCCACCGTTCCGTACACGCTGATGATGGTCGGGTTCGGCATCGGCACCATTGTCATCGGCCGGATGGCGGATCGTTTCGGCATCGTCACACCGGTGATCGGCGCAGCGCTGCTGCTCGTGGCCGGCTATGTCATCTCCGGTCTTGCGCCGAATTTTGCGTTGTTCACGGCGGCGCATTTTCTGCTGGGGCTGGGTTCGGGCGTCGGTTTTGCCCCACTGATGGCCGATATCTCGCATTGGTTCGTCAGGCGCCGCGGCCTTGCGGTGGTGATCGCGGCCTGCGGGTCCTATCTCGCCGGCTCGCTCTGGCCGCTGATCATGAACCAGACGATTCCGCTGGTCGGCTGGCGGGCGACGCAGATCGGCATCGGGATCGCCATTCTGGTGCTGATGCTGCCGCTGTCGCTGGTGTTCCGGTCGCAACCATCGCACGCCACGATCACTGCCGCAGAGGGGGCGATGTCGGCGGCACGGGCCGATCTCGGCGTTTCGCCGGGGCAGTTGCAGGCGCTGCTGACGCTGGCCGGTTTTGCCTGCTGCATGGCGATGGCGATGCCGCAGGTCCACATCGTGGCCTATTGCGGCGATCTCGGCTATGGCGTGGCGCGCGGGTCCGAGATGCTGTCGCTGATGCTCGGGCTTGGCATCATCAGCCGCGTCGGTTCCGGCTTTCTCGCCGACCGGATCGGCGGGGCGGCGACGCTGGCGATCGGCTCGGTGATGCAGGGGCTGGCGTTGATGCTGTACCTGTTTTTCGATGGCCTGGCGTCCCTGTACATCATTTCCGGCGTTTTCGGGCTGTTTCAAGGCGGAATCGTGCCGATGTACGCGGTGATCGCCCGCGAATTCCTGCCCCCGCGCGAGGCTGGCAGCCGGATCGGCGTCATCGTCGCGGCGACCATCGCCGGCATGGCGGTGGGCGGCTATGCCTCGGGCGCGATTTTCGACGCCACCGCGTCGTATCAGATGGCATTCCTGCATGGCCTGTTCTGGAACATGATCAACCTTGCGCTGGCGCTGTGGCTGGTGTTCAAACGGGGAGCGCCGCAGCCGATGCGCGCGGCGGCCTGACCTCTCGCTTTTCCGCCAACCGGACCCTGCCTGATGATGGACGCCACCCCCGACCTGCTTGACGATCCGCGCGGCGATCTGACCGTGCGCACCATGGCAATGCCGGCGGATACCAACGCCAACGGCGATATCTTCGGCGGCTGGGTCATGTCGCGGATGGATCAGGCCGGCGGCATCGCCGGGGTGCGGCGTGCGCGCGGCCGGGTGGTGACGGTCAAGGTTCAGGCGATGAACTTCCTGCGCCCGGTCCGTGTCGGCGATGTACTGTCGGTCTATACGCGCGTCGGCCGCATCGGCCGCACGTCGATGGATATCGAGATCGAGGCCTGGGCGCGGCGCTTTCTGACCGGTGAGGAGGAGAAGGTGACCGACGGGGTGTTCACCTTCGTCTCGATCACCGACGAGGGCAAGCCGCGCCCGATCCCGCCGCTGGCCTGATCCATTGCCGCCACGGCGCGCCCCTGCTATCAAGCGCACCGGCGCGGGCCCTTAGCTCAATGGTTAGAGCCGACCGCTCATAACGGTCTGGTTGCAGGTTCGAGTC
>CALCZO010000201.1 GCA_937903315.1 uncultured Alphaproteobacteria bacterium | reverse complement strand
CGACCGCTCATAACGGTCTGGTTGCAGGTTCGAGTCCTGCAGGGCCCACCATCTGCGTTTTCGGCGCTCATAAACAGTTGAAATCCTCAATCAGTTTCTGCCGTGCGGCGGGCCGAACCACGATGCGGCGGAATTCTGCCTCGCGTTGGTTCCGATATTCGCCGTGCAGATCGAGCAGGGCCAGTCAGAACGATAACGAGAGTCCAGCCCAAGCGATTCTGTGGCCTTTCGCCTGTCCTGCCTTTCGGCGGGTGTCAGGATGAGGTGAGGGCGCCCTGTCCTGGGGATTGACACTCGGTAGTCCCAGGGGCCGCCGTGCTGCGCATGCGCTGGGTCCAGGTGTCGCTTTCAGCAGATTGGCACGCGGATCGACTCGATCACCGAGGCTGTTTCCGGCCTGACCCCACGCCACCATTCAAACGCTTCGGCAGCCTGCTCGACAAGCATGCCGACGCCATCTGCCAGATGTGCACCCTGCCCGCGCGCGAGCGCGAGGAACGGGGTCAGTCCTTTGCCATAGGCCAGATCATAGGCAAGGCATGTCGGGCGGAAAACCGAGCCGGCGATCATCGGCATTTCACCGCGCAGGCTCGCGGATGTCGCATTGAGCACAATGTCATAGTCTTCGTTGCCAACATCGGCGAGCCCGCCGGCGCGGATCGGTCCGGCATACGAGAAAGCGGACTGCAAGGCCTCCGCTTTGGCACGGGTGCGATTGATGATGGTCAACGAAGCCGGGCCAGCCTCGATGAGCGGGATCGTCGCGCCGCGCGCCGCACCTCCTGCGCCGATCATCAGGACACGCTTGCCCGCCAGCACATAACCGAGATTGCGCTGGATATCATTGACCAGTCCGATGCCATCGAAATTTTCAGCGATGATCTCGTCGTTCTCGAATCTCAGGCAATTGGTCGCGCCGGCATATTCGGCGCGCGGCATCCTGCGCGTCGCAAGCGCGAAGGCTTCGAGCTTGAACGGCGCGGTGACGTTCATGCCTCTTCCGCCTGCCGCCCGGAAGCGCTCGACACATTCGCTGAATGCATCCAAGGGGGCCTCGATCTTGCCGTAGGCGATGTCCTGCCCGGTTGTGCGGGCAAAGGTCATATGGATCTGCGGGGATTTGGAATGGCCCAGTGGATTGCCGGCAACGGCGTAGCGGTCAGTCATCTTGCAGCGTCTTCGGCGTAGAGCACACCATCCTTCTGCAGGATGGCGATGGCGGCGTCCGACAGGCCAAGTTCGCGGGCGATTTCAGCATTGTGCTGGCCCAGGAGCGGCGCGACGCGAGTCGGTGTGGTGTCGCAATCAGAAAAGCGATAGGGGAGATTGGGCAATCTGACCGTGCCAAGTACGGGATGCTCCTGTTCGATCAGCATGTTGCGTGCCGCCACCTGCGGATCGGCCAGAACCTGATCGATGGTCGCGACCGGCGCCGAGGGCACTGCGGCAGCATCAAGTGCCGCAAGGCATTCAGCGGCCGTGCGCGTCATGGTCCAGCCTTTGACGATGGCTGTTGCGTCCCTGTAGTGGCTCGCGCGCCCGGCAGGATCGGCAAAACGCGGATCGAGCGCCACGCCACCGATGAGCGTTGCAAGGCGTGCCCAGCTGTCGTCAACCTGCGCCGCGATGACAATATAGCCGTCGGAGGCCGGAAAGACGCCATAGATTGGCGAGTCTGGCGCATCGGATCCGGTCCGCTTCGGCAGATCGCGACCTTCGGAAAAGGTGTAGCGCTGCACCGCGTAATCGTGGATCGAGATCATGCAATCATAGAGTGCCAGGTCGATATGCTGGCCCTTGCCACTTGAAACGCGCCCGAACAGCGCCGCGCATATGGCCGCGACGCCATGCGTTCCGGCATACATATCGGCAATCGGAATGCGGAACAGCGGCGGCGCCTCGCCGTCCGTGCCGAGTTGGGCCATCGAACCGGATTTCGCTTCCGCGATCAGGCCGAACCCGGCTTTCGCCGCATCCGGACCGGTGTGGCCATAGGCCGACACCGAACAATAAACGAGCCGCGGATTGAGACCGGAGAGCGCCTCATATCCAAGACCCAGCTTGTCGAGCGCGCCGGGGCGATAGTTCTCGACAAAGACGTCGGCCGTCTCGACGAGCTTCATCATCATGTCGAAGCCGCGCTGGTCCTTCATGTCAATGCAGAGGCCGCGTTTGCCCATGTTCTGCTGAAGGAAATAGCCCGATTGCCCATCCTTGAAATAGCCATGCGCGCGGCCGGCATCGCCGCCTCTGGGACGCTCGACCTTGATGACATCCGCGCCCATCGCCGCAAGCGACCGCGACATATGGGGACCCGCCAGAAAATGGCTGTAGTCGATGACCCGGATACCCTTGAGGGGACGGTTCTGGCTCATCTCAAAGCTCCGGCTTTCTGAGGATCATCAGTTTGTGTTCGCCCTGCTGCACGATCTCGCCCGTCTGGTTGATAAGATCGGACGCGATGGTGAGTATCCCCCAGCCGGGCTTTCTCGTCTCGCGCATCGCGCTCACGCGGTATTTGACGTGAAGGGTATCGCCGGCACGGATCGGTTGCCTGAAGTCCCAGTTCCAGCCAAGCGATGCGCCGGGCGGGAACTGCATCGAACCGCGGGTTTTCAGGCCATCGGCCAGACTGAGACCGAAAAGGCCATGCGCGACGATGCCGCCGAAGTGGCTCGCCCTGGCAAAGTCTTCATCGACATGGACAGGCGTATGGTCGCCTGTGAGATCGGCATAGGTCCGGATCATCTCTTTCGTCACGGTCACCTGCGGGGTAACACCTTCGTCGCCGAGACGGACTTCGTCATAATAGCGCTCATGGGCCTGTTTTGGCGGGCTTTTCGCTTCCATTGTTTCAGCTCTCACAGTTCGGGACCAATCGCGAGGGCGGCCGCAACCGCCCTCTGGCTCGCCGGCAGCAGCTCGATGACGATGCCCTCCGGCAGGGTGACCCAGTTCCGGCCACGGGGATCGGCGGTGACGCCGGAAAAGGCATAAGCAATGGCCATTGCGGATTCGACATCCGCACAGCGGATACCAAGATGATTGAGCCTTCCGTCGGTGCCATCGAAATCCGGCGTTGCGATCAACTGCATCCCGCCAATCCATGCCTGCGACGGCGCCGTTGCGTCGCCCTCGACCTGCCGGACCGTCCATCCGAACAGGGCCTCGAAGAAGCGGATATGCCAGCCGATGTCGCGGACACGGAAAGCGGCATGTTCGAGATAGGCACCGGGAGCCATTCAGAGGCCTTTCCTGGGGAGCACGCGCTTGCGTTCGACGCCCTTGATGAGCGCGACGAGCGTGGCATTGACGGGCGTCGGGATATTGACGTGCTGCCCGGCGCGCACGACCGATCCGTTGATGAAGTCGATCTCGGTCAGCGCGCCTTTCTCAAGGCTCTGGAGCATCGACGTCTTGAATTCCGGCGGCAAACCGGCGGCGGCCTTTACCCAGGGCGCACGCGGATCTTTTGTCTCCAGGGCAATGCCCATGGCCTGCGCGACAGCCATCGCCTCACTCACCGCCGCGATCGCGGTCGTCTCGAGGTCCGGAACGCTGTAGAGTTCGCCATAGGTCAGGCCGGTGATGCCGGCGAGTGCTCCTGTCGCGATATTGACGAGCAGCTTGTCCCACATCGCACCAACAATGTTCGGGCTGGCCTGGGTTACAAGTCCGGCCTCGGTGAGGATCTTCGCAAGCCTTACGACACGGGCGCTCATCGCGCCATCCAGTTCACCGATAATCGTTTCCTTGCCATTGGTGCCGGATATCACATGGCCAGGCCCAAGCATCACACCGCCGGCATAGGTCTTACCCGCCAGGACACGATCCTTGCCAACAAGGCGGGCCAGTACCTCTTCCTGCCCCAGCCCGTTCTGGAGCGAGATCACGATGGTGTCCTGCCCGATGATCGTCCGCGCGGCGGTGATTGCCGGTTCGGTGTCGAGCGACTTGACCAGCACGATCACGAGGTCAACCGGCGCCATGCCATCGGTTGCGGTCACTGCTGCAAGCCGGACGTGCCGATCCGCACCATCGGTGCGTAACCTCAAGCCATGCGCCCGGATCGCGTCGACATGCTCGCGATTGCGGTTGACGAGCGTGACATCATGGCCGGCTTCGGCGAGCGTGCCGCCGATCGCCGACCCCAGGGCGCCCGCGCCAAGAATGCAGATCCGCACGCCACGTCTCCCGTCAGATCGTTACCCGACCGGACGCTAGGCAAGGCGCATGATATTGTCTATGCAATGGAACAAATAGATACCATTGCAAAAAGTAATGGCATGAACGATCCCTCACTGGACCAGATCGATTTCCGACTGCTGCGGCTTTTCGAGGCGATCCATTCCGCCGGCAGCATTACCGGCGCCGCAGAGGTTCTGGCATTGGCGCAACCGACCGTGAGCGTCGGACTCGGGAGGCTGCGCGAACATTTCGGCGATCCGCTGTTCGTTCGCACGCCTGACGGCATGTTGCCGACACCGCTCGCCGATATGCTGATTGCGCCGATCCGCGATGCGCTTGAGGCACTCAGGCAGATTTCCGGCTGGCGGATTGATTTCGATCCCGCTTCCGCCACGCGGAATTTCCGCATTGCGATGACCGATGCGAGCCACATCACACTGCTGCCGTCCATCCTGTCGCAGGTCCGGGCCCTGGCACCGGGCGTGGCCCTGGAGGCGTCACGGATCGACAACAGTCTGCCGCACGCCTTGCAAAGCGGGGATATTGATCTGGCGCTGGGGCTTATCCCGACGCTCGAAACAGGGTTCTTTCAGCAAACGCTGTTCGAACAGGATTGGATTTGCCTGGCCAATCCCAGCCATCCCCGGCTGCGGTCCGCCCTTCTGCTGGCAGACTATCAACAGGAAGGCCATATCAGCATCGTTCTCGGCACGGGCCAGAACCTGTTGGACAAAGCCATTCGCGAACAGCAGATCGAACGGCGTGTCGCGCTTCGCCTGCCGGGTTTCCTCGGACTTGCGTCGATCCTTGCCAGCAGCGATCTCATTGCCACGCTGCCACGCCAGATCGGGACGACTCTTGCCACAATGGGCGGTCTCGCGATCTACGAGTGCCCGTTCGCGATCGGACACTTCCAGGTCAAGCAGCACTGGCATGGACGCTACCATAACGACCCTGCGAACCGCTGGCTTCGCTCACTGTGCGCCCGGCTTTTCCTGAGCGCCTGACCTGCGTCCAGAGGGCAGGATGGTGGGCATATCCGACGTCGGCCGAGCCATCGGCGCCACCTCCCTGGTCTCATCGAGCTTGAGGATTGATCCGGTGGTCTGGCAAGGCCAGATCATGGTGCGCGACCGGTTCAGCGAGGCGCAGATCTCCCAACCCTGCTGGTGACATATGACATCGGCAGGACTAGTCTGATGGCGGCAGTCGTCAGGCGATGGCCGCCATTTTTGGATTTGTGATGCTCACAGTGCTGAACAACCCTTTCCGGTCATCGCAGCCGGGCCTGTTCTGCCAAGCAGGACCGAGACGTT
>CALCZO010000200.1 GCA_937903315.1 uncultured Alphaproteobacteria bacterium | reverse complement strand
TCGGTGCTGGTCGCCCTGCCTTCGCTCCGGGTCTCGGGCGATTATCTGCTGATCGCCTCGATCGGCTTCCAGCTCGGGCTGATCGAACTGGCCAAGCATATCCATTCGATCGGCGGGGCCGGCGGGCTGACCAACATTCCGCCGTTCCTCGTGCCGGAATTCGGGCGCGGGGCCTATACGGCGCTGGTGCTGGCGGTCGCGGTGCTGACGGTGCTGTTCGTTCGCTGGCTGGCGCGCGGGCCGTATGGCCGGATGATGGCCGCGATGCGCGATGACGAGCTGGCCTTCTCGATGCTCGGCCGCAATGCCATCTGGGTCAAGGTCTCCGTGTTCGGCATCGGTTCGGCCATCGCCGGGCTGGCGGGCGGGCTTTATGCGCATTACTTCCGCTTTCTCGAACCCGACCAGTTCGGCCTGCTGCAATCCTCCGCCATCCTGACCATGGTGGTGGTGGGCGGCATGCGCACGACATGGGGGCCGGTGATCGGCGCCATCGTGCTGCAGGTCCTGCCGCAGGCGATCACCTTCCTCGGCCTGCCGCCAAGCGTGCTCGGTCCGTTGCAGGGCCTGCTGTTCTCCGGTCTCGTGCTGGTGTTCATGTTCGCGCGGCCGCAGGGGCTGATCGCGGCGGCGGACATCTGGTCCGGCCGCACCGCGAAGGGGCGCGCCGATGACTGACGTCCTGACCATCGACAAGCTCAACAAGGCGTTTGGCGGCATCGTTGTCGCCGACGAGATCGACCTGACGCTGAAGGCCGGGCGCGTGCTCGGGCTGATCGGGCCGAACGGCGCGGGCAAGACCTCGCTGTTCAACCTGATCTGCGGTGTCGTCAAACCGGATTCGGGCCGCATCGCCCTCAACGGCGTGTCGCTCGAAACCCTGCCGATCCGCGAGCGGGCTCGGCGCGGGCTCGCCCGGACGTGGCAGAACCTCCGGCTGTTTCCCTCGTTGACGGTGATCGACAACCTGATGCTGGGGCCGACGCTCTACAGCGCCGATTCGCTGGCCGATGTGCTGATCCGCCCCGCTGCCGTGGCCCGGCACGAGCGCGAGACGCGCGAGCGGGCACTGGCGATCCTTGAGCGCACCGGCCTCAGCGACATTGCCGACAAGCCGATCCAGGACATCACCTTCGGACAGCAGAAGCTGGTCGGTGTCGCCCGCGCGCTGATGAACGACGCCAAATGCCTGCTGCTCGATGAGCCGATGGCCGGCGTCGAGGGGCAGGCCTATGCGCTGATCCAGAAGGCGGTGCGCGACATTGCCGCGTCGGGTGTCGCCATCTGCGTCGTCGAGCATAACGTCGCCTTCATCCGCGACCTGTGCGACGAGGGCGTGTTCATGTTCGCCGGCAAGGTGCTGGCGCGCGGCACGGTGGAAACGCTGATCGCCGATCCGCAGCTGACAGAACTCTATTTCGGGACCTGAGGCGATGCTGGATGTCCGCAACCTCGTCGCCCGCTACGGCTCCCTGACCGTGCTGAGTGACATATCGCTGTCCCTGCCCGAGGGGGCGCGGCTCGGCATCTTCGGCCACAACGGCGCGGGCAAGACGACGCTGCTCAAATGCCTGATGGGGGCGCATAAAAAGAGCGGCGGCTCGGTCGCCTGGCATGGCACGCCGGTGCCCGAGGGCGATGTGCCGGCGGTCGTGGCCAGCGGCATCGCCTTCGTGCCGCAGGGGCACAACGTGTTCCCCACCCTGTCGGTCGAGCAGAACCTGACGATTGCCGGCCTGCCGGTCGGCAGCGACTTCCTGCCCGAGATCTACAAACTGTTTCCGGTGCTGGACGGGCGGCGGGCGCAGCGGGCCGGGTCGATGTCGGGCGGCGAGCAGCAGATGCTGGCGCTCGGCATGGCGCTGATGACGCGGCCGAAATGGCTGCTGCTGGACGAGCCCTCGACCGGCCTCGCCCCGGTCATCGTGCGCAACGTCATGGACCGGCTGCGCGACGTCAACGCCCGCTTCGGCACCGGGCTGATCATCGTCGAGCAGAACGTTCCGGCCACACTCAAGCTGGTCGAGCGCGCGCTGATCCTGAAATCGGGCAGCGTCGTCTACGAGGGCACGGCGGCGGACCTGTCGGCGCATCAGGATCTCTGGAAATGGTTCTGAGCGCCGCGCCCGCCACCGATGCCGGACGGCGGCAGGCGACTGCCGCCGCAATGGTCCGCCTCGCCGACTGGGCGGCCGGCGCCATGGCCGCGCCCCTGCCCGCTGATGTGCGGACGCGGGCGGCGCTGGTGCTGATGGACGACATCGGCGCGGCGGTCGCAGCCTCAGGCGAGCCGGAAATCGTCGCTGCCCGGCGGATCGAACTTGCCGCAGCACGCGCGGCGGAGGCCACGGTCTTCGCCGCCGGGGCCCCGCGCCTCGACCGGCTCGGCGCGGCGCTCGCCAACGGCATGGCGGCGACCTGGGCCGAACTCGACGAAGGCTACCGCCTCGCCCCCTGCCATGCCGGCGCCTATCTCTGGCCGGCCCTGCTGGCCGAGGCTGAGGCAACCGGCGCGACAACGGGGCGCTTGCTCACCGCGCTCGCGGTCGGCTACGAGATCACGGCGCGGCTGGCGCGCGCCTTTCCATTCGGCACGATGACGGTGCATCCGCACGCCGCTTTCGTGACGGTCGGCGCGGCGGCCGGCATCGGCCTCATGCGCGGCTATGACGGCCCGATGCTGCTGAAGGCCATCTCGGGCGCCGCCAGCATGGCGTTTGCCGGGCCTTATGGCCACGCCATCGACGGCGCGCTGGTGCGCAATGCCTGGACGGCGGCGGGGGCGTTCATCGGCTTCCGCAGCGCCGACTGGGCGATGTGCGGCATCGGCGGCCTTCCCGAGACGATGTACGACGTTTTCGCGACCTGCTTTGGCACGGAGGCGCAGGCCGAGGCGCTCGACAGCGCGCTGGGCGACCAATGGGCGATCCGCGACGGCTATCACAAGGTGTTCGCCTGCTGCCAGTATGCCCATTCGATGCTGGAAGCCTCGCTGGCGCTGCATGAGCGGCTCGGTCCCGGCGTCGGTGCACGCATTGCCGCCATCGAGGTCCAGACCCATCCGCGCGGGCTGACGCTGACCGCCGTCGAGCCGCCGACCGTGCTGTCGGCCAAGTTCTCGATGCCCCATGCCGCTGCCGCCGTCGCCGTGCTCGGCACCGGCGGACAGGCCGCCTTCAGCGCCGCGCCCCTGACCGATCCGGCCATCGCCGCCCTGCGCCGCGCCGTGACGCTGGTGCCGCTGGCGACCATCGAACCCTGGCCGAACGACCGCGCTGCGACCGTGACATGGACGCTCGACGACGGTAGTCGCCACAGTGCCTCCTGCCGCAATGCGCGCGGGGGGGCCGACCAGCCGTTCGATGAGGCGACCCTTGCGGCCAAGCTGAATGACAACACGCGCGATGCGCTGCCCGCTCTGGCCGCTGTTCTGGCCAGCGTGCTGGCCGGCTGCGTCGACGCCAAGTCCTGGCGCAGCATTGTCGCAGCAGCAACCGGAGCACGATGATGATGGCCGTTGATGTCGATGTGCTGGTGATCGGCGCGGGAGCCTGCGGGCTGGCGGCGGCGATTGCCGCGCATGATGGCGGCGCCTCCGTCGCCATCGTCGAGAAGCGCGACCGGCCCGGCGGCAATTCCTCGCTGTCGACCGGCTCGGTGCCCGGCGCGGGGTCGCGGTTCCAGCGCGAGGCCGGTATCGTCGATTCGCCGGCACAGATGACCGCCGATCTGATGCGTATCGCCGGCGACAACGACGATCCCGCCCTGCTGCGCCGCATGGCCGAGGTGTCGGCCGAAACGGTCGAATGGCTGGTCGATACCGTCAAGGCGCGGATGCATCTGATCACCGCCTACAAGCACATCGGCCACACGGTCGAGCGGCTGCATGCGCCGAAATCCCGGCGCGGTCAGGATCTGGTCGACGACCTGATGGCCGCGATTGCCGTCCGCGACATTCCGCTCGCGGTCGGCAATGCGGTCGAGGACCTCGTGGTCGCGAACGGCCGGGTGGCGGGCGCGGTCATCCGCTCGTCGGAGGGGCTGTCGACCATCCGCGCCCATCATGTCGTGCTCGCCGTCAACGGCTTTGCCGCCGATCCGGCGCTGGTGCGCGAATACTGCCCCGAGATCGCCGGAGCGCAGTATTTCGGCGCGCTCGGCTCGCATGGCGAGGCGGTCCGCTGGGGCCGAAAGGTCGGTGCGGCGCTGGCCAACATGGGGGCCTATCAGGGCTATGCCGCCGTCGCCTATCCGCATGGCAGCCTGCTGTCGTGGACGACGATCGAGAAGGGCGGCATCCTCGTCGGGGCCGATGGCCGGCGCTTCGGGAATGAAAGTCTGGGCTATTCGGGGTTCGCCCGCGTCGTGCTGGAACAGGGCGACCATGCGTTCGCGATCTTCGACCAGACGATTTTCGAGATTGCCGCGCTCGAAGAAGAGTTCATGGAACTGGTGCGCTATGGCGGCATCAAGCAGGCCGATACGCCCGAAGCGCTCGCTCCCCTGCATGGGCTCGATCCGGCGGCGCTGGCCGCAACGATCGCCGCCTACAACGCCAGCGCGCGCGGCGCGACGCCCGATCCGTTCGGCCGCACCGATTTCGCCAAGGCGCCGCTGACCGGCCCGTTCCATATCTGCAAGGTCGTGCCCGGCCTGTTCCATACGCAGGGCGGATTGCGGGTCGACGGCAACGCCCGCGTGCTCGACACCACCGGCCGGCCGATCCCCGGCCTGTTCGCCGGCGGCGGCGCGGCGGCGGGCATCTCGGGCCGCACCGGCGCGCTCGGCTATGCCTCCGGCAACGGGCTGCTCACCGCCATCGCGCTCGGCCGGCTCGCCGGCAGGACGGCGGCGGTGGACGGTGCGGGCGGCGCGGCATGACGCTGTCGCGCGCCCTGGTCCAGGCATTCCGGCATGCGGCGGCGCATCCGCTGCCACCGGAGGTCGAGACCGCCGCACGGCTGCATCTCCTTGATGCCATCGGGGTTGGCCTTGCCGCCGCTGCGCTCGATCAGGGCAGGCCGTATCGCGCGTTCCAGCGCGGAACAGCCGGCCGCGCCAGCCTGCTGACCGGGGCGCGCAGCGACGATGCCGCCGAGGCCGCGCTGGTCAACGGCGGGCTGATCCATGCGCTGGAGTTCGACGACACGCATACCGCCTCGATCGTGCACGGCAGCTCGGTGCTGGCCCCTGCTGCACTGGCGATGGCGGAGGCGACCGGCACCGCCCTGCCTGCCGCGCTGACGGCCTACACGCTCGGCTACGAGGCGCTGATCCGCATCGGGCTGGCCGCGCCGGGCGCATTCCAGCGCCGGGGCTTTCAGGTCACGCCGGTCGGCGGCGCGCTGGTCACCGCGCTGATGGCGGCCCATCTCGCCGGCGGCGACGAGGAGGCGTGCGTCAACGCCATCGGCATCGCGCTCAGCCAGGCATCGGGCGTCTTCGAGTTCCTGACCAACGGCTCGACCGTCAAATCGCTGCATCCGGGCTGGGCCGCCCATGCCGGGCTGATGGCGGCCCGGCTGGCGCTGGCCGGCATGACCGGGCCGGACACCGCGCTGGAAGGCACGCGCGGGCTGTTTGCCAGCTTTGCCGGCGATCAGGGCGCGGCGGACCGGTTTGCCGACCTGATGGGCGATTTCGGCCAGCGCTGGCACATCGGCGACACCGCGTTCAAATTCCTGCCCTGCTGCCACTATCTGCATCCGTTCGTCGAGGCGGCGGGCGCGCTGGCCGATGCCGGCCTGACCGCTGACCGCCTTGCCGGGCTGGTCCTGCGCATCGCAGAAGGCGCGGCGGGCATCGTCGCCGAACCCTGGGCGGACAAGCTCGCCCCGCGTGACGGCCACGCGGTCCGCTGGAGCCTGCCGGTTGTGGTTGCTGCCCGGCTGGTGGATGGCCGCGTCGATCATGCCACTTTCTCCGCCCCGCCGGCACCCGCCGTGCTGGCGCTGGCCGCCCGCTGCCGGTGGGAGCCGCTGACGCCCAACCGCTTCCCCCACGCGTTCGAAGCCGAGATCGAGGCGGTTGCCAGCGACGGCACGCGCCGGACCATCCGCATCGCGGACGCGCACGGCAACGCCTCGCGCCCTGCTGCAACGGCGGATGTGACGGCCAAATTCCGCGCCAATGCCGCGCTCAGCCTGCCCGATGCGGCGGCGCTGGCGCTGGAATCGCTGATCCTGACCGGAACGGAGGGCCTCGCCGGCTTCGGCGACGCGCTCGCCCGGTCGCATCTGAGGAGCCGCTCATGACCGATCCGATCCGCATCTTCGCCAATGGCCGCGTCGTGCTGGCCGACAGCGTCGTCGAATGCGACATCGTCACGCGCGGCGGCCGGATCATCGGGCTGGGCGAGACGGCGGTGACCGGCCCTGTCGAGCGGATCGACCTTGGCGGTCTCACCGTGCTGCCGGGCGTGATCGATCCGCATCTCCATCTCGGCCATGGCAAGGACATTGCGCGCCCGCGCGTGCCGGAGGATGCGGCACAGGAAACCGCCGCCGCCGCTGTCGGCGGGGTGACCACCTTCATCCCCTATCTGATGGCGACCGAGCCGTTCGGCACCCTGTTCGACGACGTTCGGGCGGTGACCGAGGCGGGCAGCCGCATCGATTTCGGCTATCACTTCATCATTTCGACCGAGGCGCAGCTGGCCGACGTGCCGGAGGCGATCGCCCGCCATGGCGTGCCCTCGTTCAAGATCTTCATGAACAACCGCGGCGGCGAAGGTGCACGGCTCGGCCTGCCCGACATCGACGACGGCTTCCTCTATCGCCTCTGCGAGGCCGCCGCCGCGCATGACGGCGTCGTCTGCCCGCATCCCGAGACGATCGAGATCGCCTGGGTGCTGCGCGAACGGGCGAAAGCCGCCGATCCGGAGGGGCGCGGCGGGCTCGCCGCGTGGGATGCCTCGCGGCCCGATTTCGTCGAGGCCGATGCGGTGCAGCGCGCCGCCTATCTCGCCCGCGTTGCGGGAGCGCGCATCTACATCGTCCACACCTCGTCCGCCGCAGCGCTGGAGGCCGGGCTGATGCAGCGGCGGGCCGGGGCGGCGATCACCATCGAGACCTGCCCGCATTATCTCACGCATGACATCACCTTCGCGCGCGGCACGGTCGGCAAGATCAACCCGCCGCTGCGCCGCCGCGCCGATTGCGACGCGCTGTGGCGCGCGGTGCTCGACGGCGGGGTCGATACGATCGGCACTGACCATGTCCACCGCGACATGTCGGGCAAGACCGCCTCGATCTGGGATGCCTCGCCGGGGTGTCCGGGGCTGGAGACGCTGCTGCCGGTGATGCTGAGCGAGGGGCATGCCAAGCGCGGACTGTCGCTGCCGCGCCTTGCCGCGCTGACCTCGGGCAATGCCGCCCGCGCGTTCGGCCTTGGCCATCGCAAGGGGACAATCGCGCTCGGAATGGATGCGGATTTCGCGATTGTCGATCCGGCGGCCGAATGGGTTCTGGACGCCGGGCATCTCAAATCCAGCGCCGGGTATTCGATCTACGAGGGCACGCGGTTTACCGGCAGGATCGTCCACACGGTGGTGCGCGGCGATTTCGTGCTGCGCGAGGGCGAACTGGTCGAAACCGCCGTCGGCCGCGGGCGCTATCTGCCGCGCGGCGGCGCGTCGTCGGCGGCAATGCCCTCGTCCTCTTCCTCGGCCGGGATGGCGTAGACACCGCTCAGCCAGCGGTTGAGGTCGACATCAGCGCAGCGCTGCGAGCAGAACGGGCGGAACCGCGCAACAGAGGCCTTGCCGCAGATTGCGCAGGGGCGGGCGTTGTCGTTGGCGGGTGGAAGATCAGCGTCGGTCATCGTGCTAGGCCGTGTTGCCCCAACCGAAATGCAGCGGATAACCGTCACCGTCGAGCAGGCTCGCCGTTTCATACAGCGGCAGGCCGACAACCGCCGAATAAGACCCGACAATCTTGACGACGAACGCGCCAGCGAGGCCCTGGATGGCATAGCCGCCGGCCTTGCCGCGCCATTCGCCCGAGGCGAGATAGGCTTCCAGTTCACGCTCGGAAATGCGCTTGAACCGCACCCGCGTATCGACGATGCGCTGACGCACTGCCTCATCGGGCGTGATGACGACCACGGACGTGTAGACCCGGTGCGCCCGGCCCGAGAGCAGGCGCAGGCAATAGGCCGCCTCGTCGACATGATGGGTCTGGGGCAGGACGCGGGAGCCGACCGTCACTGCCGTATCAGCCGCCACGATGAACGCGCGGGCCAGCGCCGCATCCTGCCGGGTGATGCGCAGCGCAGCGGCCGCCTTGGCGCGCGACAGGCGCGTGACCAGCGCGCGACCCTTCTCGCCGCGCAGCGGTGTCTCGTCAAGATCGGTGGGCAGGACAGCATCGGGCGTGATGCCGATCTGCTGCAACAGCGCATAGCGGCGTGGCGAGGCCGAGGCGAGCGCCAGCTTCGGACGCCAGCTTTCCTGTTCCGTGGCCACGCGCCGCTCCCTCCTGGCTTACTTGAAGCGGTAGGTGATCCGGCCCTTGGTCAGATCGTAGGGGGTCATCTCGACCAGCACCTTGTCCCCGGCCAGCACGCGGATGCGGTTCTTGCGCATCTTGCCGGCGGTGTGGGCGATGATCTCGTGCTCGTTCTCCAGCTTCACGCGGAACATCGCGTTGGGCAGGAGTTCGGAGACGATTCCGGGAAATTCGAGCAGTTCTTCCTTGGACATGGGCCTCGATGGGGATGGTGTTGCCTGTCGCTCGCTTAGACCAAAGTGACGGGCTTGTGAACCGAAAAGCCGAGAATTGCCGGTTGCGCGGCAGTTTATTTCGGCTGAGGCAGCTGAGAGGGGGCCGCATAGCAGCCTTCGAGCCCGCGGCTGACATCGTCATGCAGGATTTTGGCGATTGAAGCGGCATTGGCATCGGCGGGAACAAGCCGCGCCGCCTCGTCCATCACGCGGCGGGCCTCGGCCCGGTTTGCATCGTCCAGCCGGCGCGCCGGTTCGAGCAGGATCACGGCGCAGGCCACGGAATCAATCATCGACCGCATCCGCTCGGGCACATTGGCGAGGAAACAGGCCTTGCGCTGTGTCAGATCCCGCGTCGGCTCGCGGCGGATTTCGGTCAGGAACAGTTCGATCGCGGTCAGCTTGCGCAATGGCTCGATCTCGCCAGCCCGTGCCCGTTCCTCGTAGCGCTGGTACAACGGCTCCAGCGCGCGCAGATGGGCCGCAGGATCGCCCCCCTCGCCGCGCTCGGGCAATTCGGCCAGAACCGTCTTGATCGCCGCCGCCATTGCGGCATTGCGCGCCAGATCATAGCGGGCGCAGGGCGCGTCGGCCGGCGCCGGCGTCGCTGGGCTGCGCACCGGCGGAACGCGCGGCTGCTGAGCCACCGCGCCCGACGTCCACAGCGCCAGTCCCAGCACAATCGTCAGCCGCTTGGCGCCCATTCTGACCATGCTGCCTCATGCAGGGCGCCCTGCGCCCATCTCCGAATCGTGGGGCGAGGATAGGAGACTTGCCAGGTCCTGTCATGCACCGCGGCCGGCGGCGGTTCTGTTCAGCTTGGATTTAGATTGTCCGGCGCATAGGTCGTCGCAGCCGCCTCAACCATATCGATGGAAAACCGTTTTTTCCAAACCGTTTACCTCCTATAAACCGATGCCCGCAAAAGGGCGCTCACCTTGCCAGAACCACAGGTCTCCCATGTCGCAGATGCCGCCAATCACCTTTGATGTTGCCATCGTGGGCGGCGGCCCCGGCGGGTTGATGACCGCCATGCACATCAACCAGAAGGTGGGCCCCGAGGCGAAGATCACCATCTTCGAACAATCCAACCGGCTCGGCGGCAAGCTGATGACGGGAACATTCGAGAAAACCGGCGCGCTGTATGAGATCGGCGTCGCGGAAATCTACGACTACGCCCATATCGGCTTCGATCCCCTCAAGGATCTGATCACCAACAAGCTCGGCCTGCCGGTGACGGTGATGGATTCGGAATCGATCGTCATCGACGACAAGATCATGAACCATGCGCCCGACATCGGCCGTCTGATGGGCAAGGCGACGATGGACGCGGTTCTGGCATTTCGCAAGAAATGCGCCTCCCTGATGTCTATCGACCAGTACTTCGAGGGTGTCGGCCGCGACGACAACGATCATCCGTGGATGTTCAAGTCCGGCCTTGATGTTCTGCATGACGAAATCAAGGATGAAGGCG
>CALCZO010000199.1 GCA_937903315.1 uncultured Alphaproteobacteria bacterium | reverse complement strand
GCCGCCGTGGCGTTGAGCGCGTTGTGATGCCCCGGCATCGGCATGACGAGATCGCGGATTACCGTATCAATGCCGCGCTTGCGGTCGCGGATCAGCAGGGTGAACTTCGACTGCCCGCCGGCAAGATCGATATCGATCATCCGCACATCGGCCTGCGGGTTCTCGCCATAGGTGATGACGCGCCGGTCCTGAATCTCGCCGACCATCTGCTGCACGGTCGGATGGTCGAGACACATCACGGCAAAGCCGTAGAACGGCAGGTTGTTGACGAAGGCGCGGAACGCATCCTTGATCGCATCGAAGGTCTTGAAGTGGTCGAGATGCTCGGGATCGATGTTGGTGACGATGGCGACATCGGCCGGCAGCTTGAGGAAGGTGCCGTCGCTCTCGTCGGCCTCGACCACCATCCATTCGCCATCACCCAGCCGCGCATTGGTGCCATAGGCGTTGATGATGCCGCCGTTGATCACCGTCGGGTCGAAATTGCCGGCATCGAGCAGCGTCGCCACCAGTGAGGTCGTCGTCGTCTTGCCATGCGTGCCGGCAATCGCGATGGCGGATTTGAACCGCATCAGTTCGGCCAGCATCTCGGCCCTGCGCACCACAGGAAGACGCTTTTCCCGCGCGGCGACGAGTTCGGGATTGTCGCGCCGGATCGCGGTGGAGACGACGACCACCTCCGCCTCGCCGACATTCTCGGCCCGGTGGCCGACGAAGCAGGTGATGCCCTTCTCGCGCAGCCGCTTGACGTTGGCGTTGTCGGACGCGTCAGAGCCCTGCACCCGGTAGCCGAGATTGGCGAGCACCTCGGCAATCCCGGACATGCCGATGCCGCCGATGCCGATGAAGTGGATCGCGCCGATGGAGCGTGGAATTTTCATGTCCGAACCGTCGAGAGAGTACAGAAACGTGCGGATTGGCCTAACGCCGGGCGGTCGCAAACACAAGGTCCGCGAGGCGTTCGGACGCATCGGGGACGGCGACCGACCGGGCAGCGGCGGCCATGGCGGCGAGCGTCTGCGGCTCGGCCATCACCCCGCGCAGCGTGGTTGCCAGCCAGTCGGGCGTGAACCCGTCCTGCTGTTGCAGGACCGCGCCGCCGGCATCCGCCAGCACGGCGGCATTCGCCGCCTGGTCCTGATCGAGGCTGCCGGGCAGCGGCACGAGGATGGACGGACGGCCGATCACCGACAGTTCCGCCACCGTCGAGGCGCCCGAGCGGCAGACCACGAGATGGGCCGCCGCGATCCGCGCCGGCATGTCCTTGAAGAACGGCTGGGCGTCCACTGCCATGCCAAGATCGGAATAGGCCTGCATCACGCGGGTCAGATCCTCGCCGCGCGCCTGCTGCACCAGCGAGATCCGCTCGCGTTCGGCATGGCTCAGCAGCGCCAGCGCCGCCGGCACGACATCGCTCATCACCCGCGCGCCCTGACTGCCGCCGAACACCAGCAGCGAGAACCGGTCGCCGGGCACCAGCGGACGGAACGGCACAGCCGCCGCCAGAACCGGCGGGCGAACGGGATTGCCGACAACGCTCGCCTTGGCCGCATGGGCGTCGTCCCGCAGCGGAAAGCCGGTGGCGATGCGTGTCACGCGCGAGGCAAGGTAGCGGTTGGCGCGGCCCATCACCCCGTTCTGCTCGTGGATGATCGTCGGCACCTTGCGCATCGTCGCCGCATAGAGCGGCGGCACGGTGGGATAGCCGCCAAAACCGACAACCACGTCAGGCTTCAGCCGGTCGATCAGCGACAGGCATTCCTTGGTGCCCTTGGCGAGTTTCAGCGCGCCGATAAAGCGCCCGAGCAGCCCCTTGCCGGTGACGGTGCCGCTGGTCACCTGATGCAGGGGCGCGGGGAAACTCTCCGCATAGGCCGCTGCACGGTCATCGCTGACCAGATGCACCTCCGCCCCGCGCGCTTTCAGCACAGTGGCCAGCGCCTCGGCGGGAAACAGGTGCCCGCCCGTACCCCCGGCTGCCAGCAGCACGCGCAGCCCGCTCATGCCGGCACCGCGTTGAGGACCGCCGGCATCCGCGGCACGACCGTCGCCGTCGGGCGCTTGCGCGTCACCGCCAGCAGGAAGCCGGTGGTCAGGGCCAGCGAGATCAGCGACGAGCCGCCATAGGAAATGAACGGCAGCGTCATGCCCTTGGGCGGGATCAGGTCGAGGTTCACCGCCATGTTGATCGACGCCTGAAAGCCGAACAGCATCGACAGGCCGGCCGCTGTGAACCGCGTGAACGGCTCCTCGGAGCGGAAGGCGATGATCAGGCCGCGCAGCACGATCGTGGCAAACAGCGCCACCACGAGGAAGCAGACGATCAGCCCGAATTCCTCGCCGACGACGGCGAAGATATAGTCGGTATGGCTGTCGGGCAGCGACCGCTTGACCGTGCCCTCGCCCGGCCCCTTGCCGAACAGGCCGCCCGACAGCAGGCTCTCGCGCGCCATTTCCGCCTGGAATTCGCTGGCGCCGCCGTTGCCCTTGTTGAGGAACTTGTCGATGCGCGAGGTCACATGCGGCAGGAACTGATAGGCGAGGAACAGGCCGACCACACCGGCGCCGCCCAGCCCGATCACCCACAGGATATGCAGTCCGGCGATGAAGAACAGCCCGCACCAGACGGCTGAGACGAGCATCGTCTGACCGAAATCCGGCTGGAGAATCAACGGTACGACCACCATCGGCAGCAGCATCACCGCCATCAGCGTGCCCGGCATGTCGGTGCGGTTGGCCTTCTCCGAAAAGGCCCAGGCCGCCAGCACCACGAAGGCCGGTTTGAGGAACTCGGACGGCTGGATCGAGATGCCGGCCAGCGAAATCCAGCGCCGCGCGCCCTTCACTTCGGCGCCGAAAAACAGCGTACCGATGACCAGAACCAGCGCCACGGCGAACACCAGCAGCGACAGCCGCCGCACCAGCCGGAGCGGCATGAACGACACCCCGACCATCACCGCAATTGCGATGACGAGAAAGAACGCCTGCCGGTTGACGAAATGGAACGTCGACAGCCCGAGCCGCCCCGCCACCGGCGGGCTGGCGGCCAGCCCGAACAGGATGCCCAGCAGCATCAGGGCCAGAAAGCTGAACAGCAGCAACCGGTCGACGGTCCACCACCATTCATTGAATTCCGTGCGTTCGGCGCGGCTGACCATGGTCACGCTCCTCGGGCGGTTGCAGAAAATCCGGGCAGGGATTCAACCAGCATGCGGAAATGGTTCCCGCGCTGTTCGTAGTTCTTGTACTGGTCGTAGGAGGCGCAGGCCGGCGACAGCAGCACCACCGCCTCGCCATTGCGGCCGGCGTCGTCGAGTGCCATTTCCACCGCGACATCGAGCGTGCCGGCATGGACATGACGCACGTCCTCGCCGAGCGTGGCCGCAAAGTCCTCCGCCGCATCGCCGATCAGGTAGGCCTTGGCGATCCGGCCGAAATACGGCCGCAACGGCTCGATGCCGCCTTCCTTGGGCTTGCCGCCGGCAATCCAGTAGATGTTGCGCTCGAATGCCGCGAGCGCTTTTTCCGTGGAATCGGCATTGGTCGCCTTGGAATCGTTGATGAACATCAGCCGCCCGACGACGCCGATCTCTTCCATCCGGTGCGGCAGGCCGCCAAAGCTCCTCAGCCCTTCGCGGATCGCCTCGATGCCGACGCCGAGCGAGGTGACGACAGCGATCGCCGCTGCCGCGTTCTGGGCGTTGTGGCGGCCGCGCAACGACCCGATGCCGATGAGGTCCGCCACCTCGATCCGCTTGCCGTGACGCGAGAAAACGATCCGGCTGCCATCGGCATAGAGCCCGCTCGGCAGGTCCGTCTCAGCCGAAATCCGCACGCTGGCCCGCCCGGCCTCGTCCCGGTGGGTCGCCATGGCGGCGGTCCTGTCGTCGTCAACACCGATCACCGCCAGATCGGCGGCGGCGACCATCCGTTCCTTGACGGCGGCATAATGCTCCACCGTGCCGTGCCGGTCGATATGGTCCGGCGTCAGGTTGAGCATCACCCCGATCGACGGCGCCAGCGACGGTGCCAGATCGATCTGGAACGACGAGACCTCGATGACATGCACGCGGTCAGGCGCGGGCGGATCAAGGTCGAGGATCGCGGTGCCGATATTGCCGCCGAGCTGCACATCGCGGCCCGCAACCCTGAGCAGATGGGCGATCAGGGCGGTCGTCGTCGATTTGCCGTTGGTGCCGGTGATCGCGACGAACGGCGCATCGGGCGACAGCGCCGCCCGCTCGCGGCAGAACAGTTCGATATCCCCGATGATCTCGACACCGATGGCCCGGGCGCGATCCACCGTCCAGTGCGGCACGGGATGGGTCAGCGGCACGCCGGGCGCCAGCACCAGCGCGGCAAATCCGCTCCAGTCGGTGCGGTCGAGATCGACGATGTCGATGCCCTTGTCGGCGGCTGCGTTGCGCGCATCGACACTGTCGTCCCAGGCGCTGACGCGCGCCCCGCCGGCAGCCAGCGCCAGCGCGGTCACGATGCCCGAGCCGCCAAGGCCGAACAGCGCGACATGCTTGCCGCGAAAGGTGGTGACGGGGATCATCGGTTACCTCAGCTTCAGCGTCGCAAGGCCGATCAGCGCCAGAATCACGGCGATGATCCAGAACCGGATCACCACCTGCGGCTCCTGCCAGCCCTTTTTCTCGAAATGGTGGTGGATCGGCGCCATGCGGAACACCCGCTTGCCGGTCAGCTTGAACGAGGCAACCTGGATGATCACGCTCATCGCTTCGAGCACGAACAGGCCGCCGACGATGGCGAACACGATCTCGTGCTTGGTGGCGACCGCGACCGTACCGAGCAGGCCGCCGAGCGCCAGACTGCCCGTGTCGCCCATGAAGATCTGCGCCGGCGGGGCATTGAACCACAGGAACCCGAGGCCCGCCCCGATCACCGCGCCGCAGATGACGGCGAGTTCGCCCGCCCGCGGCACGAAATTGATCTGGAGGTAATTGGCAAACAGCGCATTGCCCGACAGATAGGCAATCACCCCGAAGGTGCCCGCTGCAATCATCACCGGCACGATGGCCAGACCGTCGAGCCCGTCGGTCAGGTTGACCGCGTTGCCGGCGGCCACGATCACGAACACGCCGAAGACGATGAAGAAGACGCCGATGTCGAGCGCCAGTTCCTTGAAGATCGGGAAGGAGATGACATTGGCGAGCGACGGCGGCAGGTTGGACACGATCGCAAACACCGCCAGCGCCGCGATGCCGATCTCGAAACTGAGGCGCGCCCGGCTGGAAAAGCCCTTGTGGCTCTGTTTCGTGACCTTGAGAAAATCGTCATAGAAGCCGATCAGACCGAAGCCGATGGTGACGCCCAGCACAGCCCAGACCAGCGGATTGGCAAGATTGCACCACAGCAGGCACGCAACCAGCAGCCCGGACAGGATCATCAGCCCGCCCATCGTCGGCGTGCCCTTCTTGGCAAAGTGCGATTCCGGCCCGTCGGAGCGGATCGGCTGGCCCTTGCCCTGCTTGACACGCAGAAGGCTGATGATCGTCGGGCCGAACAGCAGCACGAAGAACAGCGCGGTCACCGTCGCCCCGCCCGCCCGGAAGGTGATGTAGCGGAACAGGTTGAACGCGGAAAACTGGGCGCTGTAATCGGAGAGCCAAAAGAGCATTACGAGCCTTGTCCTTCCTCGGCCCTCGCCTCGACGAGGGCAGGATACCGGGCCTTGAGGGCCGCAACGATCCGCGCCATCCGCGATCCGTTCGAGCCCTTCACTGTCACCACATCGCCGGGGCGGAGCGCTTCGAGCACCCGCGACTCAAGCCCGGCAGAATCGGTTGCGTACCCCCCTTGCCGGTCCGACGGCAAGGCATCGATGAGATTTTTCATCAACGGCCCGGCGGCGAAGACGCGATCGATTTGCGCCTCCAGCACCGTTGGAGCCAGTCCCGCATGTAGTGCAGCGCCGTCCGGACCGAGTTCGAGCATGTCGCCCAGCACCGCGATCCGGCGCCCCGATCCGGAGACCGGAACGGCGCCGAGCACCTCGAGCGCGGCGCGCACCGAGGTCGGATTGGCGTTGTACGCCTCGTCAAACAGCGTCAGCGTGCCCTCGGGCATGACAAGACGCATCCGCCGGCCGCGGCCGTCCGCCGGGCGGATCGCCGCCATTGCCGCCGCCGCCGCATCGACATCGGCACCGAGCACATCGACCGCCGCCAGCACCGCCAGCGCATTCTCCGCCATGTGCCGGCCAGGCGCGCCGAGCCGGAAGCGGATCATCCGCCCGAACACATGCGCCTCGATCTCCGACCCATCCGCATCCGGCACGAAGGCTCCAAGCCGCACGTCAGCCGCCGCATCCCTGCCGAAGCTCACGACACGCCCGGCGGGCGACGCCCCGGCATGGGCCTTCAGCCGCGCAAAATGCGGATTGTCGCGGTTGAGGATCGCCACCCCGCCCGGCTCCAGCCCGGAGAAAATCTCGCCCTTGGCATCCGCAATCGCCTCGATGCCGGGAAACTGCGCCAGATGCACCGGAACGACCGTCGTCACGATCGCCGCATGCGGACGGACCATCGCGGTCAGCGGCAAAATCTCGAAAGAATGGTTCATGCCGATTTCGAACACGCCGAACCGGCTCGCCGACGGCATCCGCGCCAGCGTCAGCGGCACACCCCAATGGTTGTTGTAGGACGCCACCGAGGCATGGGTCGCCCCCTGCGCGCCGAGAACGGACCGCAGCATTTCCTTGGTCGAGGTCTTGCCGACAGAGCCCGTCACCGCAACGATGCTTGCCGCCGTCCGCGCCCGCGCCACCCGGCCGAGCCGTTCCAGCGCCGGCAGCACCTGATCGACGACATAGAGCGGTCCGGCCCCGGCCAGCGCCGGCGCATGCGCGGCATCGACGAGCGCCGCGCCGGCCCCGGCGGCAAACGCATCGCGGACAAAATCATGTCCGTCGCGCTGGTCTTTCAGCGCCACGAACAGATCGCCCGGCTGCAAGGTCCGCGTATCGATCGACAGGCCGGTGACCGGAGGCTGTCCGGCCGGTGTCACGGCATCGAGCGCGCCGGCCAGAGCCGCGCCGGTCCAGAGTGCCGCCATCAGATCGTTCCTCCTGCAGCCAGAATGGCCGCCTGCGCCTCGTCCTTGTCGGAAAACGGGTGATTGACCCCCGCAATTATCTGCCCGGTCTCGTGCCCCTTGCCGGCGATGACCAGCGCATCGCCATCCCTTAGCATCGCCACCGCAGCCCGGATCGCTTCGCCCCGGTCGCCGATCTCGATTCCCCCCGGCGCGGCAACAAGGATCTCGCGCCGGATCGCTGCCGGGTTCTCGGAGCGCGGGTTGTCGTCGGTGACGATCACCACATCGGCCCGTTCGGTCGCGATCGCGCCCATGATCGGCCGTTTGCCGCGATCCCGGTCGCCGCCGCATCCGAAGGCAACGATCAGCCGCCCGCGCGTCGCCGCCCGCATCGTGTCCAGCACATGGGCAAGCGCCTCGGGCTTGTGCGCATAGTCGACGAACACCGGCGCGGTCCCCTTGGCACCGACGCGCTCGAGCCGTCCCGGCACGCCGGTCAACGCCCCAAGCGCCGCAAACACCGGTTTGGGCGCCGCGCCGAGCGTGAGGGCGAACCCGGCGGCGACAAGCGCGTTCTCGACCTGGAAGGCACCGATCAGCGGCAGCAGGACGGCATGGACATGCCGGCCATAGGCAACCTCGATCCGCTGGCCGAAGGCCTCCGGCGTCACCGACAGCAGGCGCAGGTGCTCGCCTTTCCAGCCGGTGGACAACACGCCGAGGCCACAGCGCGCCGCGACCGCGGCAACATCGGCAGACCGGTCGCCATCGGCGTTGATCACCGCCGGAGCGCCGTGCGGCAGCAGCGCCTCGAACAGGCGCATCTTGCAGGCAAGATAGCTTTCGATGTCCGGATGATAGTCGAGATGGTCGCGGCCAAGATTGGTGAAGCCTCCTGCCGCCAGCCGCAGCCCGTCGAGCCGCCGCTGGTCGAGCCCGTGCGACGACGCCTCGACGGCCAGATGCGTGATGCCGTCGCCGGCGAGCGTATCGAGCGTGCGATGCAGAGTTACCGGATCAGGCGTGGTCAGCGAGCCATAGGCCGCGCCATCCGAGGTGATCACGCCGAGCGTGCCGAGGCTGGCCGCGCGATGGCCGAGCGCAGCGAAGATCTGGCGGGTGAAATCGGCCACCGAGGATTTGCCTGCCGTGCCGGTCACAGCGACGATGACGCCCGGCTGGCGCGGAAAGGCAAAGGCCGCCGCCCGCGCCAGCGCCAGCCGCGCATCAGCAACGGCGCAGAACGGCACCTCTGGTGCCAGACCGTCGGGCCTTGCCCCTTCACCGACCACCATCGCCGCACCGGCTGCCGCCGCCGCAGCGGCAAAGCGCGCACCGTCCGTGGTGCTGCCGGCGAGGGCAAAGAACACCTCGCCCGGCCGGACCTTGCGGCTGTCGAAGGTGATGCCGGTAAAGCGCGACGGCGCCCCGATGACCGAGGCGCCCATGGCGGCAAGAAGTCCGGCGGCCGCGATATCCATCAGCGCGGCTCCGTCTGCGTCTGGTAGCGCAGGTTCAGCCGCGAGACCATCGGGAACGGCTGGTGCGGAATCTCGAACCGTGGCTCGATGTCGAGCATTGGCCCGACCCGCTCGATGATCCGCCCGGTCACCGGCGCGGCATTCCAGCCGGAGGTGGCGTAGCCATGGGTCTCGGAAGTCCCCTGCGGCTCGTCGAGCAGGGTCAGGAACAGGTACTTTGGCTTGTCGGACGGGGCGATCGCCATGAAGGTCGTCATCACCTTGGTCTTGGAATAGCGCCCTCCGACGACCTTTTCCGAGGTTCCCGTCTTCCCGCCGGCGTAATAGCCTGGAATGTTCGCCTTCGTCGCCGTGCCCCGCTCGGCGTTGAGCCGCATCACGAACCGCATCCCTTCCGACGTCTCGGGCCGGATCACCTGCCGCGCCACGGCCTGCGCCTGCTCGCGCGTCCGCTTGAGATAGGTCGGCGCCATCAGCAGACCGCCGTTGACCAGCGCCGCCGTCGCCATCGTCGCCTGCAGCGGACTGACGGCGAGGCCGTGGCCGAACGAGATCGTCATCGTGTTGAGTTCGCCCCAGTTCGACGGCACGATCGGCATCGCCGATTCCGGCATTTCGGTCCGGAGCCGCTCGAGCTGGCCGAGCTTGCGCAGGAACGCCTTGTGCCCCTCGACGCCGACTTTCAGCGCCATCCGCGCGGTGCCGATGTTGGACGAATAGACAAAGATTTCCGGCACCTGAAGCACGCGCTTCTGGCCGTGATAGTCGTTGATCTGGAACCGGCCCGACCGCAGCGGCCGCGTCGCATCGAAGCTGGACGACAGTGTCACCTTGCCTGAATCGAGCGCCATCGCGGTGGTCAGCGCCTTGAAGGTCGAGCCCATTTCATAAACGCCGACGGCCAGATGATTGATGTTCTCGGGCTTGAGAGCATCGGTCGGATTGTTGGGGTCATAGTCGGGCAGCGACACCTGCGAGACGATCTCGCCGGTATGGACATCGATGATGATGCCGCCGGCTGCCTTGGCCTTGTACTTGCGCATCGCTTCGATGAGTTCGTTGCGCATCGCATGGGTCACCCGCAGGTCGATCGACAGCGACACCGGCTTGAGGTCGAGCGCCTTGCCGTCGAACCCCATGCCCTTGAGGTCGTTCAGCCCCTGCCCGTCGATGTATTTCTCGATTCCCGCAATGCCGATGTTGTCGATGTTGGCAAAGCCCAGCACATGCGCCGCGACCGGCCCATTGGGATAGACGCGCTTGAATTCGGGCATGAATCCGATGCCCGGAAGGCCAAGCCGGTGCACTTCGGCCTGCTGGCGCGGCGTGATCTCGCGCTTGACCCAGACAAAGCCCTTCTTGGTGCCGAACCGCTCGCGCAGGTCCTTGGCGTCGAGATCGGGGAACACCGCATTGAGCAGTTCGACCGCCTCGTCCTTGTCGATGATGTGCTTGGGTTCGGCATAGACCGACATCATCTTGACGTCGCTGGCCATCAACTCGCCGTTGCGGTCGAGGATCGGCGGGCGCGCGCCCTGCGTTGCTTCCTGCGCCTGCCGGCGCAGCGTCGGTGCATCATCCGACTGGCTGGCCAGATGCACGATCCGGCCGCCGAGGATCACGAACACGCCGGCAAACGCCGCGCCCGTCAGCACCACCCGCATCGGGCTCTTGTCCGGCCGCGTGTGGAACAGGTCGGCCACTGCCGCACGGACAACCGACCGAGCCGGCAGCGCCAGCCGCATCTGCCGCCAGTCCGGCAGCGGAAACGGGTCGCGCGCCGCACGCGGCGACGCAGCCGCCGGCAGACCGGCCCCGGGCACGGAACTGCCGCGCCGCATCATCAGATCGGACACGCGACCCCTGACGAGGCTTACGTGGTACGCCAGGCGCTGGAACATACGCATCACTGTCACCGTTCGGTCGTCCGTCCTGCTGGTCGTGTCCTGGCCGCGGCGGGTGCCGGCGAAGGAATCGAGCCGGTGATACCCAGCTGGTCGAGCTTGGCACCGATCTGATCGACATCGGGCCGCCGCTCCGGCAGGTCCTGCGCCCGGCCGATCTGCATCGGCTTGACCGGCTTGAGGTCAAGGTGCTTGTGCGCCAGTTCCTCAAGGCGCGACGGACGGTTCATATGCTGCCATTCGGCCTTGAGCACGGCGATCTGGTCGCGCTCGCGCTCGACCCGGGCTTCGAGCTTGCGCACCTGCTCGGCGTAGAAAATCGTCTCGTATTTGGTCTGGTAGGCCCATGCAGCGGTGCCGACGAGCAGCGTGAGAACACCGATATTGAGAAAGCGCAGCATCAGCGTCTTCCTTTTTTGCGCGGGGGAAGGGTTGAAAGCGCGACGACCTGCGCATCCGGCGCGCGGGCCGGCGCATCGGTGCGGATCGCGGCTCTCAGCTTGGCCGAACGGGCACGCGGGTTGGCCGCCGTTTCCGCCTCGCCGGCGGTGACGGGCCATTTGCCTTCGGTGCGGAAGGTTGCGGCATCCGCGATCGGCGTCGGGGCATGGCGCGAGCCGCCGACCCGGCCGGAGCGGGCGGCGAGGAACATCTTGACGATGCGGTCCTCAAGGCTGTGGAAGCTGACCACCGACAGACGTCCGCCGGGCGCAAGAACGCGCTCGGCGCCATGCAGCGCGCGCACCAGTTCGCCGAGTTCGTCGTTGACTGCGATCCGCAGCGCCTGAAACGAGCGTGTCGCCGGATGGATATCGCCGGGCTTGGTCCGCACGATGCGGCCGATCATCTCGGCAAGCTGCCGCGTGGTCACGAACGGTTTGACCTTGCGGTCGGTCACGATCGCCCGTGCGATCAGCCGGGACAGCCGCTCCTCGCCGAAATGATAGAGGATGTCGGCGATGTCCTCCTCCTCGGCACCATTGACGATATCGGCGGCGCTGCGGCCGTCCTGTGCCATGCGCATGTCGAGCGGGCCATCCGCCCGGAAGGAAAAGCCGCGCAGGGCCTGATCGATCTGCATCGACGAGACGCCGATATCGAGCACGATGCCGTCAACCGCCGTAAACCCTGCCTCGGCGGCAAGCTCCGCCAGATCGCCGAAACACCCTTCGACGAGCCGGAGACGCCCGCCGGACGCGGCCACCAGCCCGGCCCCGCCGGCAATCGCATCGGGATCGCGGTCAATGGCCAGCACGGTCACGGTCGGATCGGCGGCAAGGATCGCACGGCTGTAGCCGCCGGCACCGAACGTGCCGTCGATGTAGGTCCCGCACGGCCTGATCGCCAGCGCCGCCACGGCCTCGGCGCGCAGCACCGGGACATGGCGGGGATCGTCCGTCATCAGGGGCGTCTGGCCCGCCGTCATCGTTCTGTCTCCCGCGCGTCCCCTGCGGACACGACCACGCCGACGCCGCGCGCCGCGAATCACCGCGCCGCCGGGGTTCAGCCGTCCGTCCCGAAAAGGAATACCCTGAGCTATCATGGCATCTGCCGGCCTTCAATCGCTCCGCCCCTGCCCGGTGACGGGACAGACGCAGTTCATCGGCATTAGACGGCGTTAACCCTAAGGAACGGTTACCCGGCGCGGCATTGAGGACAGTTGACGCACCGCCCGCCCCGGCCTAGGCGAAAGCGATAACGCTTGGCATCGGAGCTTAACCCATGACCCTCCTCACCGGACGCACCGCCCTCGTCACCGGCTCGACCAGCGGCATCGGACTGGCCATCGCCCGGTCGCTGGCCGAGGCCGGCGCCCGTATCGGCCTCAACGGCCTGGGCACGCCCGACCAGATCGCCGCCGCAGAAGCCGCGCTGCGCAAGGCCGGGGCACCGGACGTGCGCTACTTCGATGCCAATCTGATGGACCCTGCCGCCATCGAGACGATGATGGACCAGCTTGCGGACTGGGGCGGCGCGGATATCCTCGTCAACAACGCCGGGATGCAGCATACCGCTTCGATCGCCACCATGCCGACCGAGAAATGGCAGGCGATCATCGCCCTCAATCTCTCGGCCTGCTTCTACACCATGCGCCGCGCCC
>CALCZO010000198.1 GCA_937903315.1 uncultured Alphaproteobacteria bacterium | reverse complement strand
GCAGTTCAGCGCGCAGGCGGATGTTCTCATGCACCCATGCCTCGACGAAGCCGCCCGATTCAACGGTCCAGCGGACATCGTGGATGCCGCGCAGCGCGGTGTCGGAGCCATCGTAACGCCCGCCCTTGTAGCGGAACACCAGACCGGCGGAGAACCTGTTCTCGTCAAACAGGGCAAAGCCGATGCCATCATCCGGCGAGGAGAATTTCGGCTTCTCGCCCGCCTTGCGGAACGACAGGCTGGGATAGCCGATGACCGACAGCGGATCGGCACCCTGCCATCTGTTGGAGGCCAGCACATTGCCCTTCACGGTGACGATGTAACCGTCCATCGTGGTGGGCGCGAAGGCGACCTTCGCGGTATCGGCGGCGCGCGAGGGCGAGGCGCCCAGAAATACGACGATGGCAGCCGCAGCACCGGCAAAAAGACGCAGCATGACAAGAACCTTACTCAAAATGCCCCCGATTCGTTTACCCTGACGAGGTTAACGCCCGCCGAAAGAAAATGGTAATCCGTTCCTTAACGTCATGTCACGACCTCCGCCACTCCTCGCACGCATTGCTGCCCTGCCGCTGATCGGGCTGGTGCGGATTTATCGCTATACGCTGTCGGCCTTCATGGGGCGGACCTGCCGCTATCTGCCAAGCTGTTCGGAGTATACCGAGGACGCACTGCGGCGGCATGGCGGCTGGGCCGGCGGCTGGATCGGGCTGGCGCGGATCTGCCGCTGCCGGCCGGGCGGGGCGAGCGGGCTTGATTTCGTTTGCGAAAGCCTGCCGCCGGAGGCGCGCTGGTATACGCCCTGGCGCTATGGCCGCTGGCGCGGCACCACTCCCGAACCACCGGGGCGGGACGGCATCCGCACCGCTTCGAAGGACGGGGACTGAGCGTCGGACCTGTGGCAGAGCCGATCCAGCCGGTCGATCGCGGCGGCGACCTCCTCGCCCGCGAAGGTCAGGCGCATCGGGTAACCGGCAGTGGCGGTCGAGGTCACCTCGACATCGAGCGCGCCGCTGGCAGCGGCATCAAGCGCGGAGCGGCGGCTGAGCACGCCCTCCGGCCTGAGCGTGGCCGGATCACCCGGCGACCCGAGGATCGCCACCGCATCGCCGGTCGCCCGCCGTCCGGGGACGATTTCGGCGAAGGAGGCGCGATACCGGTCGATTCCGTCGCCGCAGGCCAGCGTCAGCTCGCTGGAGATCGGCCCGAATCGGCGCGACAGGCTTTCAGCCCGCAGCACGACGAACGGCGTCTCGCTGCTGCCATCGGGGGCCGCACGAGCACGGCGTGGTGCGGCGCTGTCCTGCGGCAGAGGTGGGGCAGACGGGGCCACCGGCAGGGCGGCAAAGCCCGCGGGCTCCTGCTCCAGCCGGAGGGCGGCCAGTTCCTGCCGGGAGAGGGACCGCATGTCCGACGGATCGGTTGCCGCGGCCAGCGCCAGCAGATCGATACCGATGCCCATGCCGGCGAGATAACCGGCCAGGGTCGCCACCGTTTGCTGGACGTGGGCGACATCAGTGCGGGAGTAGGTCTCTTTCGGCCGACGGGCGGCGTCATCGGGCCGTGCGACGAAGAACTGGTGCACGCCGAGGTCGGACCCCATCGGCACGCGGCGGATCGCGCCGCCGGCGAAGGCATAGACGCAGGCCGACTGGCAACGGGCGGGCTCGATTGCGTCAGCATAGGCCGAGACATCGGGCCGGAGCGCGACCAGCGCGCGGCGGGCGACGATCACCTCGACGCCATGGCTGCGCATCAGGTGTCCGAGCGCCAGCGCGCCATCGAGACTGCCGCCGGGCGAGGAGAGATACACAGGCAGGGTTCGCGGCAGGATGCGCAGCAACGCGGCCAGTTGTGACACGGTGTCACGCCGGATGTCGCCTTCGGCCACGATGAACTCGGCACAGGGCAGGCCGCAGGCCGGGCTGCCGGCGGATCGGCCGAGGCGGACCGTCATCGGCGCGGGGCCCGCGAGGGTGGCCGGGTCCTTCAGAGCGCCGCGCAGGCCACGCGTCTCGGCGCCGGCGCTCATGCCGGACGCCAGAACCGCAAGCACGAGACCGAGTGGCCTGAGGAAACGCATGGACAAACCCGAACGCAACACGGAACAAAGCCGCTTGTTGCGGCGCACCCGGATCGTGTATCGGGAAAACCGCCAAGCAAGCCGCCGGAATTGTCCGGCCCTTCTTACCTGCCTCGTTTGCAGGAGTGAGCCAAGGAGAAAATTATGATTTCGTTAACCTTCCCCGATGGGGCCGTCCGTTCGTTCGCCGCCGGCACATCGGGCCTTGAGATTGCCAAGGGCATTTCCCCTTCGCTGGCCAAGCGCACCGTGGCCATGGTGCTTGACGGCGCCGTCCACGATCTTGCCGATCCGATCACGGCCGATGCCAGGTTCGAACTGATCGGGCGCGAGGATGCGCGTGCGCTGGAGCTGATCCGGCATGACTGCGCCCATGTGCTGGCCGAGGCCGTGCAGGCGCTGTGGCCGGGCACGCAGGTGACCATCGGCCCGGTGATCGAAAACGGATTCTACTACGATTTCCATCGCGAGACGCCGTTCACGCCGGAGGATTTCGCCGCCATCGAAAAGACGATGCGCGAGATCATTGCGAGGGACGCGCCCTTTACCAAGACGACCAAGAGCCGCGAGGAGGCCAAGGACTTCTTCCGCGCCAGAGGCGAACTGTTCAAGGTTGAACTGGTCGACGCCATTCCCGGCAATGAGGACATCAAGTTCTACGCTCAGGGCGAGTGGGTCGATCTCTGCCGCGGTCCGCACATGACCAGTGTCGGCAAGGTCGGTTCGGCCTTCAAGCTGATGAAGGTGGCCGGCGCCTACTGGCGCGGCGATTCGAACAACCCGATGCTGACCCGCATCTACGGCACAGCGTTTGCCAAGCAGGAGGACCTCGACGCCTACCTGAGGCAGATCGAGGAAGCGGAAAAGCGCGACCATCGCAAGCTTGGCCGGGAGATGGACCTGTTCCATTTCCAGGAGGAAGGGCCGGGCGTCGTGTTCTGGCATGCCAAGGGCTGGCGGATGTTCCAGCAGCTGACCGCGTATATGCGGCGGCGGCTGGAGCGCGACTATGATGAGGTCAACGCGCCGCAGCTTCTCGACAAGAGCCTGTGGGAGACGTCCGGCCACTGGGGCTGGTATTCGGACAACATGTTTGCCGCAAAATCGGCCAGCGCGCTGATCAAGCCGAACGATCCGGAGGCCGACCAGCGCGTGTTCGCGCTCAAGCCGATGAACTGCCCCGGCCATGTGCAGATCTTCAAGCACGGGCTGAAGTCCTACCGCGACCTGCCGATCCGCCTCGCCGAATTCGGCGCGGTGCACCGCTATGAACCTTCGGGCGCGCTGCATGGGCTGATGCGGGTGCGCGGTTTCACGCAGGACGATGCCCACATCTTCTGCACCGAGGAGCAGCTTGAGGCCGAATGCCTCAAGATCAATGACCTGATGCTGTCGGTGTACAGGGACTTCGGGTTCGAGGAACTGGTGGTCAAGCTGTCGACCCGGCCGGAGAAGCGCGTCGGCTCCGACGAATCGTGGGATCTCGCCGAAGGGATCATGCACCGCGTTCTGACCAAGATCGCCGACCAGTCCGGCGGCCGGATCAGGACCGCGATCAACGAGGGCGAGGGCGCGTTCTATGGCCCGAAGTTCGAGTACACCCTGCGCGACGCGATCGGGCGCGACTGGCAATGCGGCACGACGCAGGTCGATTTCAATCTGCCGGAACGGTTCGGGGCCTATTATATCGATTCCGATGGCGAAAAGCGCCAGCCGGTGATGATCCACCGCGCCATTTGCGGCTCGATGGAACGCTTCCTCGGCATCCTCATCGAGAGCTATGCCGGGCATTTCCCGCTGTGGCTGGCGCCCGAGCAGATCATCGTCGCGACGATTACTCAGGATGCTGACGATTATGCCCACAAGGTGACCGAGCAGGCTTTCGGCGCCGGTCTGCGGGCCCGCGCCGATGTGCGCAACGAGAAGATCGGCTACAAGGTGCGCGAGCACTCGCTGGCCAAGGTGCCGGTCATCTTCGCAGTCGGCAAGCGCGAAGCGGACGAGGGGACGGTGGCGATCCGCCGGCTCGGCAGTCAGGCGCAGACCGTGCTGCCGCTGGGCGAGGCGCTCGCGATACTCGGCGCGGAGGCGACGCCGCCGGATGTGTCGCGCGGCTGAGCCGCTTGGCTTTGACGGAAAAAGCCCTCATGGTTGCTGCCGTGAGGGCTTTTTTGTCGGAGTGTGCGATGCGGATGCGGTTTGCGGCACTGGCGGTGCTGCTGTCACTGGTGACACCGGCGGAGGCCGAGACCTTCTGCGGTCATGAGATCAAGGTCAAAGGCCTGATCATGGACCGCGCGTCGAAATGGTACGCCGGCGACAAGCGTGCCAAGAAGGCGCTCGGCAGCTTCATCACCGAATGCGAGAAGGACGGTCTGCGCGTCATCGTCTCAAGCCCGGACGGCAAACCGGACAATCCCCATATCGGCGCGCTCATCTACGCGCCGAAGCCGAACTAGCCAGCGCGCTGCCGAGCAGGTTGAGATCCTTGTCGGCCATGCCGGTCAGCAGCAGTTCTCCGTCGCGCGACAGGCGGAAGGCACCGAACCGTGCTTGCTCGAAGGTGTTGGCCTGCCCTTCCTCGAAGAACCAGGCATCGGTGCCGAGAACCCAGCGGCCGCCCTTGCGCTTGAGGCGGACGATCCGTTCATCCGCGCCGGGCGGGGCGCCCCGCGCGGAAATGCGCGTCACGGTGGCGACGTGCCGCGGATCGATCGTGATGAAGGCAATCGCCGGCAAAGCCGGATCATCGACAAGCGCCTGACTGGTCCGGTCGCTGGGCAGGGCAAAGCGCAGCGCCATGTAGTCACCCTGCATCAGCGAGCGCGGATCGACAGGCGCGAGCGGAATATAGAGCACCAGCCCCTTGCGCAGGATCCGCTCCTTGGCAACGAAACCGGTCAGGAATATCCCGGCGGTCGCCGTCAGCGACAGGCCGATCAGCGCGGCGGCCAGCGCCGGGCGCGCGCCGGTCGGCACGTCCGTTGCGGACGGCAGGGCGCGACCGCTCTTCAGCGCCGCCAGCACCAGAATGGTGCCCGCGCCGGCCAGCAGCAGCGCCTTGTGGGCCAGCGGCCAGCCGAGCCAGTAGTAGAACGCCCCGGCGATCCACAGCGCGGTCACGGCGCCCAATCCGGCGATGCCGATGCGCGCCGTGACAAGCGCTGCGGCAGTGATCAGGATCGTCGGCCCGAGCGGATAGAGCAGGGCGGAAAACACCACGAGGGCGAGGCCGATGATGCCGCCCAGCGCGCTGCGCAACTGCGGATAAAAACGGGCCAGCAGCAGGCAGCCGGCCAGCGCCGACCCCACCGAGACCGCCGCCCAGCCGCTGCTGGCCGCCGCCGATCCCGCAAGGCCGGCACCGGCAAAGGGCCCGTGCGTGCCGAGCAGGAACGTCTGGCCCGCTGATCCGGCCAGTGTCAGCAGGGCGGCGACCGCAAAGCCCGTGAGATAGGGGGTGGCGGCGCGCGCCAGCTCTCCCGCGCGGCGGATGGGAGCGAGCCGCTCGCCCCATACGCCGCCAGCCGCGATCAGCCCGAGCAGGATGGCCGCGCCCTTGTGCGTGGCATAAAGACCGCCGCCGGCCACACTGTGCAGTCCCTTGGCCAGCAGGACAACGGCGGCGGCCGCGCCGGCCGCGCCGAGCAGCATGCGAATCCAGGCCACGGGAATGGCGAGCGTGAGGCCGATGCCGATGGCCAGCATCAGCGCGGTTGCCAGCATCAGCGGCGCGTCGCGCAGCAGCGCGAAGGACAACAGCACGCCGCCGACAACCAGCATGATGAAGCCGAACTGCTGACGAAAGCCGAGATTGGCGGCACGCCGCAGCACGGCCACCGAACCGGCGATGGTGAGCGCGCCCATCACATACATGCCCGCGCCGTGGCGGGTGAAGCCGCCGAAGGCGACGAAGTAGGCAAACAGGAACGGGATGGCGGCAAAGATTGCGCCGATGCCACTCAGCACCGTGACCGGCCATGTGTGGTGCGTGTCATCGACAGCCGGTTGCGAGGGTTCGGCCTCCTGCCTGACGCGCAACAGCAGGGTCGCACTGCCGGCGATGATGCCGGCGGCGATGATGCCGATCAGCATGAAGCCGAAAATGCCGGGGGCGTGCATGGCGCTCGTATACAGGCGTGCAACGAGCGTGATCAGCACGATGTCGAAGCCGAGCGTTGCTGCGGCTGCGAGCGCAAATTCGCCATTGAGCAGACGCAGGCACGCGGTGGCGGTGCCGGCCAGCAGCGCCAGCCCGGCCAAGGCGGGCAGGGAGGCGAGCCCTTCGGCAATCACAACAACGGCCGCCTGTCCGGTCACCAGCGACAGCGTCAGCAGCATGGCGAGGCGAAAGGCAAAGCGGGTTGCGCCGGGCCAGCGGCGGCCGATCGCCAGCAGCAGCGCGGCGACGGCATAGGCCAGAGCCCAACTGGCGAGGATGGTCGTCTCGCCGCCCTGCAGCGGCCGGAGGCCCATCGCCGACGCCCACAGCGGGATCGCGGTAAAGGTCACGGCGGTCCACGGCACGAACAGCACATCATGCCGGGCGGCGAGCGCCAGCGGCAGGCCCAGCGCCGCCCACAGCGCGAACAACTGCCAGGGGTCGGCTCCCGACTGATAGACCTGCCCGAACAGCGCGAACAGCCCGCCGATGGCCGCAAACGCCACCAGCGTGCCCGGCACGCGCAGGCGGTGCTGCGCCATGCCGGCAACGCCGGCCACGACCAGCGCACCGCCGACCAGAGCAAACCGGCCATGCCGGCCGATGTCGGTCCAGTTGGCGGCAATCCACAGGATCAGGCCAAAGCTGATCAGCGCCGCGCCGCCGAGGGCCGCGCCCTGAACCAGCCGGCTATGCAGCCGGTCATGCCCGTCAGGCCCGTCCGTCATGCGCATTCTCCTGCCAGTGCCGGTCCCGGACGTGGCCGGCTGTCCCGCCGTGGCGTCTCAGAACGCCTTGAAGGTGATCAGCGTCCGCGTGTCCTGAATGCCGGGGATGGACTGCACCTTCCTGGCGACGAAATGGCCGATGTCATCGGAATCATCGAGATAGAATTTGCTCAGGATGTCATAATCGCCAGCCACCGAGTAGATCTCGGAGGCGATCTCCGCCTCGGCCAGCGCGGTGGCCACGTCGTAGGTCTGGCCGAGCTTGCATTTGATCTGCACAAAAAACGTCTGCATGGGTCGATCCTGTTTCGCGCGAGGCCCTATCGCATGACCACTTCATGATCGCGATTGACGCCGGAGACAACCTTCATCTTGTCGGTGAACTCGCGACCGTCGTTGCGGGCGAAGACATCGTATTCCCCTTCGGCCAGCAGCATCGTGGGGAAGGCACCCAGAGCCTCGGCGATGACGTCGCCGCCGGGGGTCTGCACCGTCCAGTTGGTGTTGGCGACCGCGATGCCGCCAGCCTGACGGACGAGCTTGAGCGTGACGGACGCCGCGCGATGGTTCATCGTCGCCTCGGTGACCTTGCCGCTCTGGATCGTGATATCGGCGCGCACAACCGAATTGGAGCCGCCGTAGGTCGAGACGACATGGTAGGTGCCCTCGGGCAGAACCAGCCGCTGGCCGGGCTTCAGTGCGTTGCTGACCAGTCGCGATTCGGAATCGCGCGGGGAGGGAATGTAGACCGCCAGTGTCTGCCGGTCGGCGGCAATCGGCACCTCGGCCAGCTTGCCCTTGAGGATCAGGCCGCCGGCGTTGAGTGTGATCTTGTCATTGAGACCGGCGGGAGTCAGGGTCACCCGCCGGGTCGCGGCGGCCAGCCCGAACGCCACATGGACCATATATTCGGCGGGCGGCAGGGCTAGACTCATCTCGACGCCCGTGCTGGTCGCGGTCAGGATCGGGTCGCCCTGATTGAGGGTGAAGACCCGCCACGTCAGCGGTTCGGTCACCGGCTTGCCCGAGCCACCATAAACAGCCTGCAAGCGCATCAGCCCCGGCGCAAGCGCATCCAACCGCGGGCGGGGCGGCGGCGTCTGCGCGCTGGCTGTGCCTGCGGCGGCAAGCGCTGCGGCAAGGAGGGAGCGGCGGTCGATCAACAATCTCTCCACGATTGGACAAGGCTTGGCACAGAGCGCGCGGCGCGGCAACGGGTCAGCCATGGTCTGATGGCCGGCTGTGGCAGAATTGCGTTGCAGGGGCCGCAGCACGCGCTAGCCTTGCGCGCAAGACCTGAGAGGATGAGATGTTCTACGAGCCGAACAAGCGCAACCACGGACTGCCTCACGATCCGTTCAAGGCCCTGATCTCGCCCCGGCCGATCGGCTGGATATCGACCATTTCGGCCAGCGGCGCGGTCAATCTGGCGCCCTACAGCTTTTTCAACGCGATTTCGGCGCGGCCGCCCGTGCTGATGTTCTCCTCCGAAGGGGAGAAGGATTCGGTGCGGTTCGCGCGTGAGACCGGGGTGTTCTGCCACAATCTCGTCAGCGCTGACCTGACCGAAGCGATGAACATCACATCCGCGCCGCTGGAGCGGGGGGCGAGCGAATTTGCCGCTGCCGGGCTGACGCCGGTGCCGTGCGAACGGATCGCCGCGCCGCGGGTCAAGGAGGCGAAAGCCGCGCTCGAATGCCGCGTCCTGTCGATCACGCCGCTGCCGCGCCTCGATGGACGGATCGGCACCAACATCATCGTCATTGGCGAGGTGGTCGGCATCCATGTCGATGACAGCCTGATCTCGGCCGACGGGCGGATCGACGTCGCCGCGGTCGGCATTCTCGCCCGCCTCGGCTACATGGATTACACCGCCGTGCGTGAGACGTTCGCGCTCGATCGTCCGCCGGGCGGCTGACGTCAGGCGATGCCGGCAGCCGCCGCGCGGGCCAGAATCCGCTCGGCCTGCTTCAGGTGCGGGCGGTCGATCATCTTGCCGTTGATGCCGACGACGCCGGCCTCGGGGTTGGCCTCGAAGGCGGCGACGATCTCGCGGGCGTGGGCGATGGCCTCCGGCGTCGGCGTGAACACCCGGTTGATCACCGCGACCTGCGCCGGGTGGATCGCCATCTTGCCCTGAAAACCGTCGCGGCGGGCCTGCTCGGTCTCTGCCGCCAACCCGGTTTCATTGCGGAAATCGGTGTATACGGTATCAATCGGCATCACACCGGCAGCAGCCGCGCCGAACAGGCAGAGATTGCGCGCCAGCCGGAAAGGTTCGGAAAAGCCGCCTTCCGGCGCCTTGTTGGTCTCGGCGCCGATGTCGGCCGCGAGATCCTCGGCCCCCCAGGCAATGCCGGTCAACCGATGACTGGCCCCGCCGAACGTGCCGACGGCAAACAGCGAGCGGGCGGTCTCGGTGCCGATGGCGATGATCCGGGTCGAGCCGTCGACGAGATCGTTCTCGGCCTCGCGCACCGCCAGCTTGGCGCCGAGATGAGTGATATCGATCCCGCCGCAGGCCTTGGGCAGCATGATGCCTGCGGGCGCGGCGATCATCACCGCATCGAGATCGGCATCGGTCAACCCGGTATCGAGGGCGTTGATGCGGACATAGAGCTTCGGCCCGGACATGCCGCGATGGGCGGCGAGATAGGCCGCCGTCAGTTCGCGCGCCGCCTGCTTGCGGGCGGGGGACACCGAATCCTCAAGGTCGATCAGCAGCGCGTCGGCGCCCGAACCCATCCCCTTGTCGAGCTTCTTCTGGTCATCACCGGGCACGAACAGCAGCGAGCGCATGGTCATCCTCACGCGGGGCGTTTCATCATCAGGGCCTGCCGGCGGCATTCGGCCACCAGCGTTCCGTCCTGCTTGTAGGCGCGGTGGATGAACTCGACAATTCCGTCGTTCGGACGCGATTTCGATTCGCGCTTCGAGACAACCTCGGTCGTCACGCGCACGGTGTCGTTCTCGAACAGCGGGGCGGGGAAGCGCACATCGGTCATGCCGAGATTGCCGACCGTGGTGCCGACCGTGGTGTCGCCGACTGAAATGCCGATCATCAACCCCAGCGTGAACAGCGAATTGACCAGCGGCTGGCCCCACTGGGTTTCCTTCTCGCAGAAATCACGGTCGATATGCAGCGGCTGGGGGTTCAGCGTCATGTTGGAAAACAGCATGTTGTCCATCTGCGTCACCGTGCGGCGCAGACCATGCCCGATCACCGAGCCGACGGCAAAATCCTCGAAATAGAGACCGCCACGCGGATGGCGCGCGCCGGTCGGTGCAGGCGAAGCAGACATGATCGGACCCCGGCAGGTGAAAAACGGTGCGACCTTAATCGCAGGTTTACCATAACAGCACAAAGTCATCCGGTCAGTACGACACCTCAAGGTGTGTGGATAATCCGGATGAACCTGTTTACGAGCCTCGTCAGACCGCAGCCTGCCCCGGCACAAAGCCCGGTGATGTCGGCGCTCGGCGTCGCCTCGGCCGAAACCGGCGTGTCGTTCGACTATCTGGTCGAGACTGCGCGGCGGGAATCGGCGTTCCGGCCCACAGCGCAGGCGTCGACCTCCTCGGCGCGCGGATTGTTCCAGTTCATCGAGCAGACCTGGCTGTCGGTGGTCAAATCGGACGGGGCGCGGTTCGGTCTGGCCACGGAAGCGGCCGCGATCACCGCTGCGCGCGGCCGTATGAGCGTGGCTGATCCCGCCATGCGCCGGCATATCCTTGCGCTGCGCGACAATCCCGATCTTTCGGCGCGGTTCGCCGGCGTGCTGGCGGACAAGAACCGGCAGGCGCTGACCGCCGGGCTGGGCCGGGCGCCGAGCGACGGCGAACTCTACATCGCGCATTTTCTCGGCGCCGATGGTGCCCGCAGGCTGATCACACTGGCCGAGACAGCGCCGGGCGCCTCTGCCGCCGCAGCCTTTCCAGCCGCCGCGCGGGCCAACCGCAGCATGTTTCACGGCAAGAACGGAGCGCCGCTGCCGGCCAGCGCGGTCTATGACCGTCTCGTCAAGGGTTACTCTGCCACCCCGGAACGGGCTGTCGCGGCGTCAGGTCCCGCCGCCGGGCCGCAGGCGGGCGATCGGCCGCCTGCCGTCACCGGACGCACCGGCTTTTTCGATCTGTTCAGCCAGAGCGCGCCACAGGCGCCGCTGCCGGCTGCGCTCGCCGCCCGCCCGCTTGATCTTGCCTTTTTCCGCCGTCGTCAGGGTTGATTGTCCGTGCTCGTTCGCAGTTTCCTCAAGTGGTATCGCAATGCACCGGTCGAGGGCCGGATCGAGGCCGTCGGCGCGATGGTCGAGGCTTACCTCGCCGGCCAGCTTGGTGGCGACAGCGAGGCGGACGCCGAGGCGGCGCTGACGCTGGTGCTCGACGATGCTTCGGCTGCCGTGCGCCGGGTCCTGTCGCGGGCGTTTGCGCTCGCTCCGAACGCCCCGCGCCACATCGTCGTGGCGCTGGCCCATGATGTGTCGCAGGTCTCCGGACTGGTGCTGGCGCGCTCGCCGCATCTGGGCGAGGCTGACCTGATCGAGTGCGCCCGCCGGGGTGACAAGCTGACCCATCTGGCGATTGCGATGCGCGCCGGGGTGACCGAACCGGTCAGCGCGGCCCTGACGGAGGTGGCGGACGCCGATGTCCTGGTTGCGCTGATCCGGAACACTGATGCCGAACTGTCGGACATGATCTTCGCCCGCATGGTCGAGCGGCACGCGGCCAGCGGCGTGCTGCGTCACGCCCTGAGCGCGCGCAGCGATCTGCCGGCGCATGTCCGCCAGTCGCTGGTCGCCTCGCTCTCGGTTGATCTTCTCGGGCTGGTCACCGGGGCCGGCTGGCTCGATCCGGGCCGCGCGGAGCGGATTGTCGGCGATGGGGCCGAGATGGCAACGATCGCGCTTGCCGCTGCCGCGCCCGATCTCGGGGTGTTCGTGTCTCATCTCATCGCCAGTCGGCAACTGACGCCGACGCTGGTGCTGCGCGCCCTGCTGTGCCGCGACACAACGCTGTTCGGCGCGGCGCTGACAGCCCTGACCGGCTTTGCGCCGGCGCGCGTCGCCGGCATTCTGAAGGGCCGGGGTGGCGCGCCGCTGGTTGCCCTGTGCGACAAGGCCGGCCTGCCGCGCTGGATGATTCCCGCCTATGCCGCCGCGCTGGCGGCCCAGCCCCGGACGAAGCCGGGCACCGACCATCACAGCCTGCAACTCGACCGTGCGATCATCGGCGCGGTGCTGTCGGCGGTGCTGGCTGAAGCACAGTCCGAGGCCCAGCCGCTGATTGCCCTGCTGCGCCGGTTCGACGCCGAGGCCGCCCGCGACGAGGCGCGCGCCATGGCCGAAGTGCTGATCGCCGAAGGGCCGGAGATGATCGAGGCCGGTGACGGCACGCTGATCGACCTCGACGCGCTGGCCGCCGAACTGGTACTGCCCGAATCGATCGAGATCCGCTCATCGGAGGCTGCGGCAGACGAACCGGTCGAATTGCTCCCCGAGATGGCCGCCGAGGCGGCGCTGCCCGAACCGATCGCCGCCCTTGCTCCGACCGAGGCACCTGCCGCGGT